>JAYYZV010000148.1:0-22052 GCA_036339975.1 Pseudomonadota bacterium
TGCCCCATGACGTCACCAACGACGCGGGCCGATTTTCGGTAGGGTCGGTTCCAGTCGTAGTTACTCTCGTTCATCACGTGCAGGATGCGTCGATGAACCGGCTTGAGACCGTCACGCACATCCGGTAACGCGCGGCTTACGATCACACTCATCGCGTAATCGAGGTACGATTTCCGCATTTCGTCTTCGATTGATATCTGTTCGATATCCGGTTCTAGCGGTGGCGGCGTGATGCTATCTTCAGCCAAAAGTTGCAGTCTTTCTCAATAACTTCGATAAAAATTCGAAGTATATTTTCAATGTTAGATGGTAACCTTTCAGGCCTATTCGAACAAGAAAACGGCTCGATAAGGAGGCCCTCTAAATAATTGAAAAAGAATGAGAAATTATTCTAGGAGCAGATCAGATCCGGAATTCAAGGCATCCAAGATTGGAACCCAATTTACCTTTGAAACCGTGGTCCGTATCGAGAATGCTCATGTCACAAATTAGAACGGTATATCGTCGTCTAAGTCGCTGCCGCCACTTGGCGCCGGGTTGCCACCACTCGGTGAAGCGCCGGCATCTGCACCTGTGTCTCCATATTCAGCCCCGCCTCCAAAATCACCGCCGCCGCTGCGGCTATCAAGCATCGTCAGCTCACCGCGAAAACGGTTGAGGACCACTTCGGTTGTGTATTTTTCAGCGCCCTGCTGGTCGGTCCATTTACGTGTAGCCAGCTGGCCTTCGATGTAAACCTTTGACCCCTTTTGAAGAAATTTCTGGGCAACCTCGCCGAGGCGTTCGTTAAATATAACTACGCGGTGCCATTCCGTACGTTCCCGCCGCTCGCCACTGTTTCGATCGCGCCAGCTTTCCGAGGTAGCGACGGAGAGATTAACGATCGGGTTTCCATCATTGGTATGACGGACTTCGGGATCTCGTCCCAGGTTTCCTACCAAAATCACCTTGTTGACGCTGCCGGCCATGTTTTGCTCCCGTATCGAATTTTAGGATACCGCGAGAGGTACCCCGATAATTAAACAGCATAATAGCAATGTGTCGGCCTCACGCCACGCGGAATAAAGAATTTCGGCTGTTTATACACAAAAAATAAAATCAGGCCCTTCCGGATAAATAGGGGTTTGCTGGCGGGTTAAAATAAAAAAACAATTGTTTGTTTTCAGGAGGCCTCTAACCAGACCTCGCATGCCTCCGTTTAGTGAGACTGTTTGACCGAGCGGTTCCTCCATCGACAACGTTAGGAGTGGTTGCCTTGGATAGGGCAGTGACAGCCAATCCTCAAAGATCTATCCGGGTGTTGTTGGGTTCCGCCCTGCCATTTCGTTAATGGTTTTTCCATCCAACCATGAACGGACGTTCTCTACTGTTCCGCCGTACCAATTCCGATAGTTCTCGACCGTAACGTACCCCAGGTGCGGTATGATAACGGTATTTTGCATATTCCGTAGGGCATGATCGTCAGGTAACGGTTCCACGTCGAAGACGTCCAGCCCTGCACCGGCAATTTGATCGGTCTTTAACGCCTCTATGAGTGCTGCTTCGTCTACAATGGGACCTCGTGATGTGTTGATGAGGTAGGCACTCGATTTCATTCGTGCGATGTCTGGCGCCTGCAAAAGGCCGCGCGTTCGATCGCTAAGGAGAAGGTGGATGGTCAGAAAATCCGACTTTTCCAGCAACTCTGCCTTGGATACAAGACGCGCGCCGGCTTCATCGCAGCGATCTTGAGTTAGGTTCTCGGACCAGGCCAATACTTGCATCCCCGTCGCTATGCCAACGCGCGCAACATCGGTGCCGATCCGACCAAGCCCCATGATACCAAGCACTTTGTCTCGAAGACCTATTCCTACGGTTTTTTGCCACGCCCCTCCCCGCGTCTCTCTGTCTTCAAACGCTAAATTGCGCGCAAGCGTATGGATCAGGCCCCAGGTCAGCTCCGCCGTGGGATAGCCAAGCGACGGGGTACCGGTGCATACGACCCCGTTGTCGACAGCGGCATCAATGTCAATCGCCAGGTTTCGCATCCCGCTGCTGACGATGTGTTCCAGTTTCGGAAGTTTTTCGATGAGAGACCTGGGAAACGGCGTACGTTCGCGCATTAACATCACAATTTCGAAATCTTTCAGGCGCGCCGCAACACTGTCCTCGCAGGATAAATGATCGTTGAATACGACAATTTCGACGTCGCCATCCAGAGGAGACCAGTCCACCATATCCATTGCCACACCCTGATAATCGTCAAGAATTGCGAGTTTCTTCATTTGTTCCACATTCCTCTAACCGAATTTAGTATATCGAGTCGCTTTGGCACCGCCGGGACCCTATTATTGTGCACGTCCCGACAGCTTTATTGGCCGTAATAACAATCGATGCAATCAAAGATCGTCGTCCGCGGTGCGCGCGAACATAACCTAAAAAATGTCGACGTCGACATCCCCCGGGATGCACTCGTTGTCGTTACCGGGCTGTCCGGTTCCGGTAAGTCAACGCTCGCCTTCGATACAATTTACGCTGAGGGACAGCGTCGATACGTCGAGAGCCTGTCAGCCTATGCCCGTCAGTTTCTTGAACTCATGGAGAAACCGGACGTCGATTCCATTGAGGGTTTATCACCGGCAATTTCTATCGAACAGAAAACAACCTCACGCAATCCACGTTCTACGGTCGGCACAGTAACAGAAATATATGATTACATGCGCCTCCTCTTCGCACGGGTCGGCATCCCTTATTCACCGGAAACCGGTTTGCCCATCGAGAGCCAGACCGTGTCTCAGATGGTCGACCGGATAGTAGGGATGGACCAGGGTATCAGGCTCTATCTGTTGGCACCGATCGTACGCGGACGTAAGGGCGAATATCGCAAAGAGTTTACTGAACTGCAGAAGAAGGGTTTCACCCGTATTCGGGTCGATGGCAAAATGTACGATATCGAGGATGCACCGGCACTCGACAAAAATTTCAAACACGACATTGAAGTCGTCGTAGACCGAATTGTCGTGCGTCCCGACATGGGCAACCGGGTTGCAGATTCTTTAGAAACCGCGCTGGGCCTCACCGAAGGACTGGCAGTCGCCGAAAACGCAGATAGCGGTGAACGGACGATGTTTTCCGCAAAGTTCGCCTGTCCGGTTTCCGGTTTCACTATCGACGAGATCGAACCAAGATTATTCTCGTTCAACAATCCGAACGGCGCTTGCCCTGCGTGCGACGGGTTGGGGACAAAAATGTACTTCGACCCTGCGCTGGTTGTTCCGGATCAGAACAAGCCTCTTAAAGAAGGCGCCATAGCCCCGTGGTCAAATTCGTCGTCGAGTTATTACGACCAGACCCTGAATTCTCTGGGCCGAGTTTTCAAATTTTCAGTAAATACGCCATTCAAAGATCTGCCTAAGAAGGCTAAAGACACAATTCTACACGGGTCCGGCAAAAAGACTGTGAAGATGGTCTACGCCGACGACAAGCGGTCGTATACCATTGACCGACCGTTCGAAGGCGTCATACCTAATATGGAACGTCGCTTCCACGAAACTGACTCCAATTGGACCCGGGAGGAACTCGGCAAATACCAGGCGGTGTCTAGATGCGAGGTCTTCGACGGTGCGCGTCTTAAACCGGAGGCTTTAGCCGTCAAAATTGACGGAAAACACATCAGCGAAATCGCGGATTACTCCATAGGCGCCGCCGCCGATTGGTTCGCAAGCATCTCAGAGACTTTAACGGACAAGCATAAGGAAATCGCCACAGGTATCCTCAAGGAGGTGAACGAGAGGCTGGGATTTCTTAATAACGTCGGCCTCGAATATCTCAACCTCTCACGCACTTCAGGCACACTGTCGGGCGGCGAAAGTCAGCGCATACGTCTGGCGTCGCAAATCGGGTCTGGCCTCACCGGTGTTCTTTATGTGCTCGATGAACCTTCGATCGGCCTGCATCAGCGCGACAATGCGCGCCTGCTCGAAACTCTTCGGCGTCTTCGGGATATCGGGAATACTGTTATTGTGGTTGAGCATGACGAGGAAGCAATCCGCAGCGCCGACTACCTGATTGACCTCGGTACCGGCGCCGGCGTCCACGGTGGCAATATCGTGGCGGCAGGAAAACCGGCAACCGTAATGCGCTCGAAAGAAAGCCTGACCGCAAAGTATCTGCGGGGCGACCTCAAGATCGAGTTGCCCAAGGAACGGCGCAAATTTTCGAAAAACCGGAGCCTGAAATTAGTTCAAGCCAAGGCTAACAACCTCAGGAATATTAGCGTCGATATCCCTCTCGGGGTGTTGACCTGCGTCACTGGGGTTTCTGGCGGCGGAAAGTCTAGCTTGATAATCGAGACGCTATATAAGGCCATGGCCCGGCGTATAAACAATTCCCGCGTCATTCCGGGCGATCACAAGGAGCTTAAGGGCCTTGAATTTGTCGACAAGGTTGTGGATATCAACCAGTCACCAATCGGGCGTACACCGCGTTCAAACCCCGCCACCTATACCGGCGCCTTCGGACCAATCCGCGACTGGTTCGCCGGATTACCGGAATCCAAAGCCCGTGGCTATAAGCCAGGCCGCTTTTCATTCAACGTAAAAGGTGGGCGCTGCGAGGCCTGTCAGGGTGACGGCGTCATCAAGATTGAAATGCATTTTCTTGCTGACGTATATGTGCAATGCGACGTCTGTAAGGGCAGCCGTTATAATCGAGAAACGCTCGAAATTTTGTTTAGAAACAAGTCAATAGCAGATGTTCTTGATCTCACTGTCGAGGAAGGTGTAGAGTTTTTTTCCGCGGTTCCATCAATACGCGAAAAACTGAAAATGCTTCAGATGGTTGGGCTTGGCTATATAAAGATCGGTCAGTCGGCAACAACGCTATCGGGCGGAGAAGCTCAGCGCGTCAAGCTTTCCAAAGAGCTATCCCGCCGCGCGACCGGTAAAACGGTTTATATCCTCGACGAGCCTACCACCGGGCTCCATTTCGATGATATCCGGAAGCTACTGGAAGTGCTACAGGCGTTGGTGGACCAGGGTAACACCGTTATCGTGATCGAGCACAATCTCGACGTCATAAAGACCGCCGACTGGATTATCGACCTTGGTCCCGAAGGTGGTGGTGGAGGTGGTGAGATCGTTGCAGAGGGCACACCGGAAGCCATCGCAGAAGCATTAGAAAGTCATACCGGGAAATTTCTCGCACCCTACTTGCAAAAACCGGGGCAAAAAAACATAAATCCGGATGCTCCAGGGAATTGAGATGCGATTGCAATAGGGCGCAACAGCCGTATACCAATTTGCTGTGTCCGGAACGCCATCAATCCCGCTCTCGTAGCGGATTACTCCCCTGAGCAGTACGAAAGAATTAGCAACGAATTCGTTAAGCCCCTACTCGACCACGGCGTCAGAATAAGGCATTTTCTCGCGTCCGATTAATTATTTAGGTGCCAGGCTTGCGTTCAAAGACACCCGTTCAGGGCCAACAGCTTTCAAAAGACGACTTCCTAAACGGACGTCACGACGCGATGATTGTTGAAGCCGGGCTTGCGGACGTTATGAAGCGAACACCCGTCGAGGATCGTCTGGCGCGCCGGGACGAAATGATTGAACAATCGCCGCCTGGACCAATGGTATGGGTTTTCGGGTACGGGTCGCTGATATGGAACCCTGCCTTCGACTATCAGGAAATGCGGACTGGTACTTTACACGGTTACCATCGCCGTTTTTGCTTCTGGTCTAAAATCGGCCGTGGGTCCCCAGAGGAGCCGGGAATGATGCTGGCACTCGACCGGGGTGGCTCCTGCAAAGGCATAGTCCTCGGCGTCAAACGGGAGCTTGCCGAGGAGGAGCTCACTAGCGTCTTCATGCGGGAGCTAACGGGTGAGACCTATCACGCCAAGTGGGGAAAGGTCCGGACCGAGCGGGGTCCGGTATCTGCCATAACGTTCGTTGCCAATCATGGAGCCGAACAATACGCCGGACGTCGGCCGCTCGAAGAAGTCGCCCATTATATTGCCCGCGGCGCTGGCCACCTGGGTCCGTGTCGAGATTATTTGTTTAATACAACCCGGCACCTAGACGAGCTCGGCCTGCACGATCCGATGATGCAACGCCTGTGCAACTTAGTCGATCAAGAACTTTCCTGAAATGGACTCCGTTGAAATACATGTCATTGGCGGCGGCCTCGCTGGTTCCGAAGCGGCATGGCAGATCTCAAAGCGCGGGGTTCCAGTTATTCTCCATGAAATGCGGCCGAATATTACAACTGCCGCGCATCAGACTAGCAGCCTCGCGGAATTGGTGTGCTCCAACTCATTCCGGTCGGATGACGCAGTCCACAACGCCGTCGGGCTTCTTCATGAAGAAATGCGGCGTTGCGGATCGCTTATCATCGCGATGGCCGACAAACACAAAGTACCAGCCGGCGGTGCACTAGCCGTCGATCGCGAAGCATTCTCAACCGCCGTCACGCAGGCGCTATCTGCCGAAAAACTCGTGAACATACAACGGGACGAAATCGCCGGCCTCCCGCCCGAAAACTGGAAAAACGTAATTGTGGCCACCGGTCCTCTAACCTCGCCAGCATTAGCAGATACCATCGGAGAGTTGACCGGTGAAAACTCCCTTGCTTTCTTCGATGCAATCGCGCCCATTGCCTATACAGAGTCTATCGACTTCGACAAAGCATGGTATCAATCTCGATACGATAAACCCGGCCCCGGCGGAACAGGCAAAGACTACATCAACTGCCCGATGACCCGGGACGAATATCTCGCCTTTCTCGAAGCCCTTCGAGAGGCGGAGAAAACGGAATTCAAGGAATGGGAGGAAAACACCCCCTATTTCGAGGGCTGTCTTCCCATCGAGGTAATGGCGTCACGTGGCGAGGACACTCTGCGTTACGGGCCTATGAAGCCTGTCGGCCTGACGAATCCACATAAAGAAGAAAAACCATATGCCGTAGTTCAGTTGCGGCAGGACAATACCCTGGCGACCCTTTACAATATGGTTGGCTTCCAGACGAAACTGAAACACAAGGAACAAAGCCGCGTATTCCGGATGATCCCCGGCCTGGAGAACGCTACTTTTGCGCGCCTTGGCGGTATTCACCGTAACACGTTTCTGAACTCACCGCGTCTACTGGACAAAGAGCTTCGTCTTAAAGTGATGCCGCGGCTACGATTTGCGGGTCAAGTCACTGGAGTGGAAGGTTACGTCGAAAGCGCAGCCGTCGGGTTGCTTTCAGGCCAAATGGCCGCAGAAGAGGCCTTGGGAAACACGTTTCTAGCTCCACCCAATACCACAGCGCTGGGTGCGCTACTCGATCATATCAGCGGGGGTGCCCACAGTGAAACGTTTCAGCCCATGAACATAAACTTCGGCCTTTTTCCCCCGCTTAAACACCGCCTCAAGGGCCGAGAGCGTAAAAAAGCCCATTCCGATCGCGCACTGAGCGAACTCGAGGTATGGAAAAGCGGGGAGATCGCGGCAGAGTAGTCAAACCCAGCCAGTAATGACCGCTCGAAGAATTCGAAGCTGGCGGGCAATTCCAGCACATTCCAGCCGCGTTGCGAAAACATCGTTACCTCCCGCATGGAGCCGTTTCAGATATCCCATGGCCAGAGAGACATAAGCCGCCGCAGGCCTTGCTTTCTTTTCGATCTTTTTCACCGCCATCAATTTATCCAGTAGATATTCGGAGAGAACATTTACCGCCGGGGCAATGTCGATCCCGGCTGGATTTTCAGCTAACATAGAGACCGTAACACCCGTCTTTCCGAGAACATCTCTCGGGAAATACACGCGGCGCTGCCGAAGGTGAAACGGTGCAGTTCGCAACAGGCCCACCCCTCCCCACACGCTGCCCAGTAATCGCGCTTGATTGTCTTGTCCACTGACACCACAGATACGAAAGCCAATATATGTTAACTCACCGGAGGTTGCGGATATGTATTTTCCGAACGCGTTGATGTCCTCCGGCGCTTCCTCGTCCATATCAAAGCCCCTACCGTCAATCATGCGATCGAACGACATCTTTGGCAGCGAAAATGTCTCTATCGCGGCCGCGAGCTCGGCGGCGACGGCGTGCTCACGCACGGATCCATCATAAATTTCGCAAACCGCATCACGCCACCATTGCAGCCGAATCTCGCCGAGTAATGCCTCGCTCACCCGCTCCCGCGCCGATGCTATCTCCAGATTAAATGCGTACAGCGCGAGCAGCCCACGGCGAATGTCTGCTGGGGCAAACGTTGCAGTAAAATATCGGTCGTAATCGTACGTTCGAACCTGTTCAGCACAGTAATCGGCATAATTTTGTGGCGACATAGTTACCGGAGTTTAAGGATAGCTATACGAGTCGTACAGTGTCCGGAGTATCATATACCTATGTCTCTCTGGTCCGATCTCCTTACTGAGGCCTTACGCCATGCAAGTGGCGATACACTCGGCTCACTGCAAAGACTAGAAGTAGCCGTGAGGACAGGAACAGTTACCCGGCTAGAAAGCAATTTGCATTTCTGCGTGCAGCGGGTTGAACAGGCTAACAAAAAGATAGCCGCCGGCGCCGATATCGCTCGAATGAGCGAACTGCTTACTCTTGCTAGATACGGAGCAGGGTCTATTGGGAAAGGGGTCGGCGAGATCTTCGGGGCAACAAAAATCGCGCCGGAGCTAGAAGCCATTTTCGTCGCCAAGTTTCTGACGGTAATGATAATTCAGCGGCGCAAGTATCATGCCCTTTTTCCTGCAGACCTCCTTCAAAAACATAGTGTACAAAGGAGCAAACTGGAGGAGCCGTCGGCCGGCCCGGTGCTATGCGATATTCTCGAAAGAGCCAAAAGTTCTGCGGCCCAGTTTCCCGGTTACAATGCCCGATATATAAACCGCAAAACCCAGATTATGCTGACCTACGAGAAAAAGTTGCTTGCAAAACGGTTAAGCCGCCTATCCGCCAATCCATTCGCACAAAATCCTATCAACCTCGGTGTCTGGGATCGTTTTGTTTGCGCATTAAACTTACGCTTGCTCAAGCTCCCCTCCCCGTGACAAGTTTTCGCTACCTTCACGCAAAAGAAAGCCCGTAATGTCCACGGTCCACATCATCGGCGCCGGAGTTTCCGGACTCGCCTGCGCGACACACGCAGTAAACGCAGGTTTAGATGTGACCGTATACGAAGCCGCAAGCCACGCCGGGGGCAGAGCAAGATCATTCCACGATGAGAGCCTCGACTGTGTGATTGATAATGGCAACCACCTTCTCCTTGGCGGAAATAAAGCGACCAGAGCCTATCTCGCCAATATCGGCGCAGAAAACGCCATTCGGGAAATTAGTCCAGCAGTATTCCCGTTCCTTGACCTCAAAAGTGGTAAGCGCTGGTGGATTCGCCCGGGCAGAAACTTCCCACCAATGTGGCTGTTCTCAGCTTCTCGTCGCGTCCCGGATACCCGCCCCGTAGAGTATTTCGCGCAGATCAATCGTTTAAGGAACGCTGATAATGGCGACACAGTAGCCCAGGCGGTAGGCACGGAATCCAAACTTTATAGAAACCTCTGGCAACCAATGTGTACGGCCACACTAAACACGGACCCCACCGAAGCATCTGCCGCATTGATGTGGCGCGTCGTACGCGAAACATTTTTACGTGGCGAAAAATCCTGCCGCCCCTGGTACTTCCATAAGGGCCTCAGCGCTGCATTAGTTTATCCAGCGCAAGAATTTCTTGCCGGACACGGTGCGCAGATACGATTTAACACTCGGCTAAACGAAATTCACCGTATTGGAAACCAAGTAACGTCGCTAACTTTCTCAGAAGGAACCCTTCCTGTCAGTCCAAATGATTCTGTCGTTCTTGCCCTTTCTCCAGGCGCATGCAGCAAAATATTACCTGACGTGAAAGCGCCAACGGACTCTCGAACGATTGTGAATGCCCATTTTCGATTGGATCAACCGCAATCACTGTCATGGGATATACCTTTTCTGGGTTTAATAAACGCAGAGACGCATTGGATTTTCGTCCGTGACAATATTGTATCGATAACGGTTAGCGCTGCCGACGCAATGGCAGACGAACCAAATTGGGAAATTGCAACCAAACTGTGGACTGAAGCCGCAACAGTGTTGCGAGTTACAGCAGGCCGCCCGCCTCCGTGGCGTATCATCAAGGAACGTCGCGCGACTTATACGCAAAGCCCGTCTCAGGTAAATTCCCGGCCTGGCGTGGCAACAAGTTTAAACAATCTGTACTTAGCTGGTGACTGGACCGATACCGGCCTCCCAGCGACGATTGAGGGAAGCATTACCTCGGGCTTTCGTGCAGCTACTATGGCCGCCGCAGGCTTTAAGGCCCCGTTTAAGAGCATCTAAATTCAACATCTGACGATTCGGGTCCCCGCCACTGCCCCTCGTCAAGCGTATCACTCCGTTAATAAGTCTTTATTTTTTCATGTGTTTTTCGACTGCAGCTTCCAGCGTCACCGCCATACCAATTTTTGCTTGCGCGTTGAACCGCGGAATCATTCCCGTTAGCATCATACCCGAACAAAACTGAGGGAATTGACGATGGCTAAAATACTATCTGACCTAACAAGCACCATTATTGCCGGAGTCGTCCTGGCGGTCGTGCTTGTGATTATTCTCGTCGGCTGGCATGACGCCGGCCTGGCACTCGATAAGGCCTGGTGGGCTTTTATCTTCCGCTGGCTTCATGTTGGCAGCGGCGTAATGTGGATTGGTATTCTCTGGTACTTCAACTTCGTCCAGATACCCAATATGGGGAATATCCCGGACGAACAGAAACCAGCGATTACCGGCGTCATCGCGCCGGCAGCACTTTTTTGGTTCCGCTGGGCTGCCATGTCGACAATTATCACTGGCCTCATTTTGGCCTGGCTGAACGGCTACCTCGCCGACGCGATTGCAATCGGTCTAACGGATGACGTGCCGAAGCACACCGCAATCGGTATCGGCATGTGGCTGGGTACAATTATGTGGTTCAACGTCTGGTTCATCATTTGGCCTAACCAGAAAAAAGCGCTCGGCATTGTTCAGGTCGAAGCCGACGAGAAAGCAAAAGCGGGAAGAACCGCAATGCTCTTCTCGCGGACCAACACAATGCTGTCCATCCCCATGCTCTATGCCATGGTAGCGGCGCAGAACCTTTTCTAATTTGTGTTAACAACTCATCGAAGGGGGCCTCCGGGCCCCCTTTTTTTATGAAGACTACTAAACGGAGATTAATGCGGCAGCTACCGCCCGATCTTCCGAGACCAGAACGTTAAACGTTCGGCATGCAGCTCCTATATCCATCCAATCCGGCACGATGCCAAAACCGCTCAGGAGCTCTTTGATTTCGGGATGCGGCATCCTCATCCGCCCACCGCAGCCAATTAGGAGCACTTCTATAGCCTCATGCGCATCTGCGACGGGGGACAATGCCTCCGCCGAAATATCTTCGTAGGCGTTAACGGTCCATGGTTTTGTGTGATCCGGAAAGACTATAACCGAACCCGAGACGGTCACACCTCCAACTCGAAATTAGCCAGCGCCGTACGCTTCGATAAATTGCCTCTCAGGCCGACACCCCGGCGTGTTTTCGCTCATCCTTGATCAGCGGGATTTCCGGTCGGCGAGCTTTCCGTGTCATCCCCGACAATCAGTCCGCTACGCCGCAGTTTCATGTAGACCAGCAAAGGCACGGCGATGAAAATAGACGAATAGGTTCCAACCACGACACCCCAGATCATCGCGAAACTAAAACCTTTTATAACCTCACCGCCGAAGAAATAGAGCGCACCAAGTGCGATCAGGGTCGTAACGCTGGTCAGCAAGGTTCGCGAAAGCGTGCCATTTATCGACAGGTTCAGAAGGTCATAGATTGACATCTGCTTGAACTTGCGCAGGTTTTCCCGCACCCGGTCGTAGACTACAACGGTATCGTTAATTGAATAGCCGGCGATGGTAAGAATTGCCGCAACAGTGGAGAGATTAAATTCGAGCCCTAACAACGAAAATATGCCAATGGTTAGCACTACGTCATGAAGAAGTGCCGCAACCGCACCCACACCAAACTGCCATTCGAACCGAAACCAGATGTAAACCAGCATCGCGGCAAGCGCGAGGAGTACTGCCGTGATTCCCGCCTCGATAAGTTCCCCGCCGACCTTCGGCCCAACGAACTCGGTTCTCCGATAACTTACTTCATCCCCTAAAGCGGCCTTAGCTCTCTCAACCGCTATCTGCTGACCCTTCTCGCCACCCGGCTGGCGTTCGATGCGGATCAATACGTCTGTCGGTTGACCAAATTCCTGAAGCTGGACTTCACCGAGTTTGAGCCCTGTTAGCGTAGTTCGCAATTTCGCCATATCCGCAGCCTGCGGCGCACGGATCTCCATAAGGATCCCGCCCCTAAAATCTATACCGAAATTAAGCCCTTTGACGAAAAACAGGCCAGCTGAAGCCACCACGAAAACTAGTGATAACACACCGGCGATTT
This sequence comes from Pseudomonadota bacterium, assembly GCA_036339975.1. Lineage (GTDB taxonomy): Bacteria > Pseudomonadota > Alphaproteobacteria > MPNO01 > UBA830 > UBA830. The sequence goes on from JAYYZV010000148.1 coordinate 12,476, forward strand.
TCCGAAACCGCATGAAGTCTATCTTAGTGCCGACGGGAACGAGGCTGACGAGACGCATTTTATCTTTCCCTAAATCGGCAGTTTCTTGGGCCGCGCGCGGTGGAGCCACGTTACAACCATAAGGCGGGTTACCATAATCGCTGTGAACATTGACGTCAGCAGTCCGATTGCAAGGGTCACCGCAAAGCCTTTAATCGGGCCGGACCCAAATTGGAAAAGGAGAATGGCGGCAATCAGCGTCGTGATATTGGCATCGATAATTGTTGTTAGGGCTCTCTGATAGCCCGAATCAACCGCTGAAATTGGGGTGCGTCCGTTACGTTCCTCCTCGCGGATCCGTTCGAAAATCAGCACATTAGCATCGACCGCCATCCCAATAGTCAGAACGATACCCGCGATTCCCGGCAGTGTCAGTGTCGCCTGCAACATCGACAAAACCGCGGCAATCAAAACGATATTAAGCGCCAGCGCGACATCCGCCATCAACCCGAACATCCCGTAGGCCGCCGCCATAAAAACGATAACCAGAACAATCGACAAGATACTTGCAAATTTACCGGCGGCAATGGAATCGGCCCCCAACTCAGCACCAACAGTGCGTTCTTCCAGGACCGTCAATGGCGCGGGTAATGCGCCGGCCCGCAGCAGGAGCGCCAGATCCTGTGCAGACTGAACATTAAAACTACCAGAAATAACACCGTTACCGCCGAGGATTGGTTCCCGGATCACAGGGGCACTAATCACTTTCTTGTCGAGCACTATGGCAAAAGGCTGACCTACGTTTTTTCGGGTCACGTCACCAAACCGTCGAGCTCCTACCGCATCGAAACGGAAGGACACAACCGCCTGGCCATCCTGAAATGTTGCCTGCGCATCAACCAGATTTTCTCCATCAACCATGACACGGCGTTTAACCAGATACATTATCGGATTTTCGTTTCCATCCCGTTCGTCCGTCGACGGAAGGCACATCGTTCCGGCGGGACGTCGGCGTCCGGAACCACAGGCCTGGGCTGCGGAATTATCCCGATCCAGAAGGTGGAAAGTCATTTTCGCCGTAGTTCCAATTAACGCTTTCAAACGTTCTGGGTCGTCGAGACCGGGTACTTGTACGAGAATTCGATCCGCCCCCTGCCGCTGGATAGTGGGCTCGCGTGTCCCAAGTTCATCGATACGCCGGCGAACAATTTCTATTGACTGCTCGATCGCGGAAGCAAGGATTTCGCGGCGACCCGCTTCGGTGTTGCAAACGGTATAGGATAGGCCGTCATTAGACACCTCGTACAACGGCTCAAACGTATTCGGCTCCAGCTTCCGCAGAGCCAGACTGGTCCGCTCACTATCTTCCTCTCGTCTCAACTCGAAACCCACACAATTTTCACGGATACCAAGACGGCGATATCCGATCCGCGACGATCCCCGCCGCAGTCCATCGCGAACCGAATCCACTAGAGCTTGTCTTCGTTGATCCAGCACAGAGGCCACATCAACTTCCAGCAACAAATGTGAGCCACCCTGCAGATCGAGACCGAGATTCATCTGCTGATTTGGCAGCCATCCGGGAAGGCTGGCGGCATCTTCTTCGCTCAGGGTATTAGGAAACGCAAATAGGACACCCATCAGCGCCACAATCGCAACTAGAACCATCTTCCACTTGGCGAAATAGACCATTTACGGCGTTCTCTCTTATCTACTTTGATAGAGAAACGACAAATCAGTCTTTTTGGCGGTCATCGGAGTCACCATTTTCATCGGCATCCAAGTCTTCTTCCGCCGCTTCGTACTCCTGATCATCCTCGCCTTGAGCCTTTTCCTTACCTTTCTTGGCCGGAGCCGGTTCGGTCTTACTGAGACTTTCGGCAATCATCCCACGGAGTACCCGGACTTTGACACCCTCGGCAACTTCGACGATCAACTCGGTTTCATTTGGAACGCGCGTGATCGTCCCAATAAGGCCACCATTCGTCACAATGCGGTCACCGCGGCGAATATTGCCCAACATCTCGCGATGGAGTTTTGCTTTTTTCTGCTGCGGTCGGATCAACAGAAAATAGAAGACGACGAATATCAGAACGAGAGGAAGGAGTTGCTCCATTCCGCCCAATCCTCCACCGCCGGCGCTTTGCGCCCAAGCCGGTGAAACAAACATGCTTTTCTCCGCATTGAGTGAAAGTTTGCGGAATATAGCGGCACGCCGAAAGCATGCAACACCTTCCCTTTGATTCAATCGTCGCTACCCTCATCGAGTAGTTTGACCAAACCTCGGCTTGTGATAGTGTCCGCGCCGCCTTTAATCTGGCCAGACATTATGACAGACAAAAAAACCACAGAGTTAATGATCCGGATAGCGGACGCGCTTGACCGACTCGCCCCACCATCCGCGGCAACCGGCATCCCGGAGGAAACCGACGCCTTCATCTGGCAGGCGGACACTGGTTGCCTGGACCCCGTTACCAAGATCAACCGGCTGGATATCGAACAGCTAGTCGGGATAGACCGCTCGCGCGATACGCTGCTTTCCAACACCCGGCGTTTCGCGCAAGGATACCCAGCGAACAATGCACTTCTCTGGGGTGCCCGTGGCATGGGAAAAAGCTCTCTGATAAAGGCTGTGCACGGAACGGTCGCGGCTGAGAACGGGCAAACACTGGTGTTAGTGGAGATTCACCGCGAGGATCTCAACACCCTGCCCCGCCTACTCTCGGTCCTTCGTGACAGCACCCGCAAATTCATTCTCTTCTGTGACGATCTGTCCTTCGATGGCAACGACACAGCCTATAAATCCCTAAAAGCCATGTTGGAAGGTGGAATCGAAGGCCGACCTGGAAACGTGTTATTCTATGCCACGTCCAACCGGCGTCACTTGATGCCCCGCGAAATGATCGAGAACGAACATTCGACCGGGATCAACCCCGGCGAGGCAGTCGATGAAAAAGTCTCGCTTTCCGACCGGTTTGGTCTCTGGCTCGGTTTTCACAGCTGCAGCCAAGATACATTTTTCGAAATGCTTGACCGATATGTCGACCGCTACGGTCTCGTAATAGACCAAAAGACTTTGCGTGCCGAAGCCGTGGAGTGGTCGATGACGCGGGGCGGACGGTCCGGGCGCGTTGCCTGGCAATATATCCAAGATCTGGCCGGCCGACAGAAAAAGATGCTGGACTAATTTTTTACTGCGGCCGTTCTGCGGCCAAGATAGCGTTCTGGGTCAACGGCCCGGTTGCCACGACGCAATTCGAAATGGAGTTGGGGCATGTCGACGCTGCCGGTACGGCCTACTTTCGAAATCACTTGCCCTTTCCGCACTTTTTGACCGGTCCGAACGAGCAGGTCGGAATTATGGGCATAGGCGGAAACCCAGCCACCCGAATGCTTCAACAACAACAGGTTGCCAAATCCCCGCAACTCGTTGCCTGCATATGCAACCACACCATTCTGGACTGCACGCACCGGTGTTCCACGACGTGCGAGGATGTTTATACCGTCATTCTGCAAGCCTTTGCCGATCGCACCAAACCTAGATAATACCCGACCGTTCACCGGCCAGATGAAACCGCCACGACTGGCCGGCGGCGGTTCAACGCTTCGCTCGGTTCCTGTCCCACGCCTCGAAATTTTCGGTCGTGTCCCGAGAAACTGTTTGCGTTTCGATGTTGTTGGCCTCTTTTCAACGACCCGGGGATTACTGCCGGCATTTCTAAACTCCGTTCGCGGCGTCGCGACCTGCGGCTTTGCACCATTCGGTAATACGATTTTTCGTCCCGGGTAAAGCCGGTACGGGCGGGAAATCCTATTAAGCCGGACGAGAGCAGCCGGCTCTACATTGTAACGTTTAGCAATCTGATACACTGTTTCACCGCGCTTCACGACATATACATCCGAAAAAGGCAGGCGGAGTTTTTGTCCGGGATAGATGATGTAAGGCGGTTTTAACTGATTGGCATCAATTAGGCTTCGTAAGCGTACATGGTATCGGCGTGCAATTTTATAAAGGGCATCGCCCTTACGGACTGTGACAGTGCGCGCGCTTCCCGCGCGCTCCGAACTACCCAACCGGGCTGTTTCACCCATCCCGCCATGAACGACAGGCGCCAAACCAACTCTTTGCCCGCAGCCCGAAAGCATCAGGCCAAGTAGTAACCATAGAGGTAATTTAAAGTTTCCGAACATAGTGTGTCGCATCGCAGGCAAATTATGATCGACCTTCAGGAACATCAACCGCTAGATTCTGCGGTGTTTTCGCCGACCAGCGGTACGAAACGGACCGCCATAATTTTTTTACTTTGGACCACGCCCTCCTCGTTGAACTTAAATTTATAGAGATTCTGATCTTGGGCATTGTCGCCGATCGGCGCAATCATGATGCCGTCCAAAGATAGCTGGTCGAATAGGCATTGCGGAATATTGCGGCTTGCCGCCGCCGTCACAATTATTCGGTCAAACGGCTCTTGTCCCGGCCAGCCAGTCGTCCCGTCGCCTAGCTTCGCTGTAATATTGTTGATCCGTAGTTGTCGGAATTTAGTTTCCGCCGCAACCAACAACTCTTTGTGACGTTCGATCGAATACACCCGACGGCACAGTCGGGCAAGCACCGCTGCCTGATAGCCAGAACCAGTCCCGATTTCCAGTACTTTCATCCGTGGCCCGACTTCTAGTTCCTGTGTCATGAAGGCAACCATTCCCGGCTGACTGATGGTTTGCCCACTTCCAATGGGAAGAGCAATGTTTTCATAGGCTTGATCGCGAAACGTCTCCGGGATGAAAGCTTCCCGGGGTACCCGTTCTATTGCTCCAAGGACATCTGGATCTTTAATCCCCTGTTTTCGGAGTTCCATAATTAGCCGGATGCGATTGGCTTCCAGTGTCATTCGAATGCCTTTCGCAGTGACCTGATCGTGGGTCGATGGGTCTGGTCCAGGCAAAGTGGCGTGATAGAAATACGCCCCTCGTTGACGGCCTTAAGGTCCGACCCCCGGATCAAAGGATCTTCACGACGCTCGGTTCCAATCCAAACATAATCGCACCCACGCGGATCCTGGCCGGTGTTAACCGCGTTACCGATTTTCCGGCGACCCTGCACCGTAATTTCAACCGGTCCAACTTTAGCGGCCGGGACATCCGGAAAATTTACATTCATTAAAACATTTTTTGGCCAGTTTTCACGCATCAACTTGCGTATAATTATTGGACCATGACGCTCCGCCGCTGCCCACCGGACGTTTTCGCCATATATGCGGGCCTGGCTCATCGCAATTGACTTTATACCAAGCAACGCGCCCTCCATGGCCGCTGCCACTGTCCCAGAATACGTAATGTCCTCCCCAATATTACCACCGGCATTGACACCGGAGAGAACGAGGTCGGGCCGTTTACCTGGAATGATGTGCTGGACCGCCAACAAGACACTATCAGTTGGCGTTCCGTTGACCGCAAATTTTCGCGCGCTAATTTTTCTTACCCGAAGCGGTAGAGTTATGGTCAGGGAATGACTTGCTGCACTGTGCTCACTTTCGGGAGCAACAACCCAAACGTCGTCAGACAACGACTTTGCGATTTTTTCAGCAACCTTTAACCCCGTGGCATTAATCCCATCGTCGTTGGATATAAGAATCCGAGCGCCGCGCAGCCGCATCAATTTTTGCCCGCCGCCTCGATCTTTTCGCGACCGCCCATATAAGAACGCAGTGTTTCCGGAACAGTTACGGACCCATCACTATTCTGATAGTTTTCAAGGATGGCAATCAGCGCACGCCCAACGGCCAGCCCGGAACCATTCAAGGTATGCAGGAAAGCAGTCCCCTTACGGTCGGCAGGCCGGAAGCGCGCATTCATACGCCGCGCCTGAAACTCACCGCAGTTGGAGCAGCTGGAAATTTCACGGTAACGGTCCTGACCCGGCAGCCATACTTCAATGTCGTAAGTTTTCCTCGCTGAGAAACCAAGATCTCCAGTCGACAGCAATACGACCCTGTAGTGCAAGCCCAAACGCTTTAAGACTTCCTCAGCACAAGCTGTCATGCGCTCGTGTTCGTCCACCGACTGGTCTGGATGTACGATACTAACCAGCTCCACTTTCATAAACTGGTGCTGCCGCAGCATGCCGCGGGTATCCTTTCCTGCAGCGCCCGCCTCTGATCTAAAGCAGGGTGTGTGGGCTGTGAAGCGAAGCGGTAGATCTTGCTCCGCCAAAAGGTCTCCAGCCACCAGGTTCGTCAATGGCACCTCGGCTGTTGGAATAAGCCAGTGGTCGGTGGTCGTTTTGAACAGATCTTCGGAAAACTTTGGCAGCTGTCCGGTCCCAAAGGCCGCATCGTCACGGACCAACAACGGCGGATTTATCTCCGTGTAGCCAAATTCTTCCGTATGCAAATCGAGCATCATGGCGGAAAGCGCGCGCTCCATCCGAGCCAGCGCCCCGCGCGTAACCACAAACCGTGACCCGGAAAGTTTGGATGCAACTTCAAAATCAAGACAATCAAGCCCCACACCGATATCGACGTGATCCTTCACCTCGAAATCAAATACCGGCTTATCGCCAAAGACGCGGATCTCGACATTATCGTCTTCATCTTCGCCATCAGGAACATCCTCAAATGGAAGGTTAGGTACCCCCTCCAGAACATCTCTCACAGCGAGCAGACCCCGCGCCTGATCTTCCTCCAGAGCCACCATGCGCTCTTTAAGATTCGCTACTTCGGCTATCAGCGTATCCGCATTCTCGCCCTTACCTTTAACCACGCCTATCTGCTTCGACGCATCATTGCGGCATTTCTGAAGCTCCTGCAGTTCGGTCGTGATTGCCCGGTTAGCAGAATCAATCTCAACCACCTTTGCCGCCAGGGGCGACAAACCCCGCCGCGCAAGCGCCTTGTCGAACTGATCGGGGTTTTCCCGGATCCATCTAATTTCATGCATGATTTAATCTTCTAGCCGATTTAACACCGAATCTCAGGCAGTGGGGTTATCCGCTTCAGGAGCTACGTCTTCGTAGTCGTCATCGCCCATTTTCCCGGACCGTTTCTTCTCAATTAATCCCGCTCCGATGATGGATAGCTCGTAGAGTATGATGATTGGGATGGCCAGACCAATCTGGCTGACTACGTCGGGCGGCGTTATGATTGCAGCGATAACAAATACCCCAACGAAAGCATACTTACGTTTCGCCGCAAGCCCCTTCGACGTTACTAGCCCCGCTCGTGCAAGCAACATCAGGAGAACCGGCAATTCAAAGGCCAACCCGAAGGCAAATATCAGGCGCAGTACCAAGGTCAGGTATTGATCGACCTTTGGCTCTACCTGCACGGGTAAGGTCCCATCGCCACCAAGGGTCTGAAATGTTAAGAAAAATTCCCATGCTAACGGCATTATAAAAAAATAGACGAGGGCACCACCGATAAAAAAAAGTAACGGCGTCGCAAACAGAAAAGGCAGAAATGCGCGTTTTTCGTTCTTGTACAGACCCGGTGCCACGAACATCCAGATCTGTATCGAGATAACTGGAAATGAGAAAAACAGTGCTGTGTAAAAAGCAACCTTAATTTGGGCTACCAGCGGTTCGTACAGCGCCGTGAAGATCATCCGTGCCCCTTCCTGTCCTTCCAGAGCAGCTGCGAGGGGCCGGACGAAAAAATCGTAGATATTCTGGGCAAATATAAAGCTAACTACCAACATTATGGCAAACGTCACAAAACTATATATAAGCCGGATGCGAAGCTCTGCCAGATGGTCGAGCAGCGTCATCTTCTTCTCGTCTTTTTCACTATCTATCATGCCGGTTTCTCCGGCTTTTCACTTTTCTCTGGTTTCTCGGTACCGATTTGAGTCGGTTTTCTCGTTTCTGAGGCCGCTATGTCGTTCTCTTCGGCAAACTCTCCGTCCTCATAATTAATCAATTCGTCGTCGGGCCAATCCGTATCATAGGAAATGGCATCCTTTACTTTGCCATCAGGATCGACGGTGTCTACGATATGCTGCCTAACCCGGCCAACGGGATCGGCAGCAGATTTGATTGAATCCGAAACCTTGTCGAGTTCAACTTCCCGGCCGACTTCCTCCAGCCCGGAATAGAATTCCCGTGTCATTTCCCTTGCTCGACCCACGAATACTCTTACCGCCCGTATGACCCCTGGCAGTTCCTTCGGGCCAATAATGATAATACCGAGTACCGCAATAAGGAGGAATTCCCAGCCACCGATGTCAAACATTCCTGAGCTTGCTTTTCTTCAAGAATTTATACCAGAACAAAGGGCTAACTTTTTTTCGTTTCGTCCTTTTCGCTGGCATCCGCTTCTCCTTCAATGATGTCAGCGCTAATACCTTTGTCTTCGTCGGCAACGGATTTGTCATCCTTGATATTCTTTTTAAACGCGTGAATGCCTTTTGCAGCATCCCCCATCAGCCGCGGAAGCTTGCCCGCCCCAAACAACAGGATTACGACTAACGCGATTAGGGCGATCTGCCAGGGTCCTAAAGACATAATGACCTCTCCTGGTCCATTTTTAAAATGTGTTGGATAATTGCAGAAAGGCGGAATAGCCGCAATGAAAACGGGGGTGGCGGGAATATCAGCAATCAAATCTGAAAACTCGTCCCCAGTAAGGACCTGGGGGATGAAGTCATCGATCGGTGCAGTGGCGCGAGATTTAGATCTTAATTCATCAGACGTTTCGAGGAATGAGCTTCCCCTGGAGAAAAAAGTTTCAGAATACATCGGAAATTTTCCTTTTTTATGGTTGGAAATTGAAGATCCGGCCAAGGGAAGGGCACAGAGGTCAATTATCGAGAGGAATACTATTGCGCTTTTGAGTAATTATAGAAGAAGTGCAATCGATCCGAGCTCAAAGGGTTGGCTTGGAAACCACTGCGATTACGGTAAAGGACGAAAAGTGATGAATTCAGGCCTTTGGAATAATGATTTTGTAGATGAGGGTTATGACCCTTCGTTTTTGGGGTTATTAAATACATTAATTGATGAGGCAGAGGTTTAGATTTAATGGTTCGTCATCGCGGGCAATACGACCCTTCGAAAGGGGAACCGTATGAATTAAGCCGTTCTAGAATTGAAAATTTTGTCAGGTGCCCCGCTTGCTTTTACCTTCAACAGGTTAAAGGAGTTAAATTTCCGAGTATTCCGGGCTTCAATATTAATGAGGCAACAGATGTTCTTTTAAAACGCGATTTTGATGAACATCGCCAATCCGGCACACCCCACCCATTCCTTGTACAGAAAGGCTTGGAACACCTGGTTCCATTGGCCGATGAGAGGTTTGAGCTCTGGACCCAAAGCCTGCACTTTGGGGCTGAGGGACGATTTAACACGGTTCATCAAGAGACAAACCTGAAGGTAGGCGGTGGGTTAGATGATGTCTGGTTCAACCGGCAAACAAAACAGGTCCATGTAGTTGATTATAAAAGCACCTCTCAGAAGAGTGCCGGGAAGCAAATAACGCTCGATGACTGGTGGAAGGCTTCATACAAGCGTCAGATGGATTTCTATATCTGGATTATGAAGCGCCTTGGTTTAGATACCTCCGACATTGGGTATTTTCTCTATTGCGATGGGGATCGTTTTACTGAC
>JAYYZV010000149.1:0-6537 GCA_036339975.1 Pseudomonadota bacterium
GCTCACGAAGTGATGCATGAAGCAAATGGGTGACAGAGTGGTTCGCCCTCATTCGCTTTCGGCGCTCACCGTCGACGCGCATCTCGACGGCATCTTCTTTAGCGAGAGATCCCCGTCGCATTTCACCGATGTGAACATGTAAGTCATCGAGTCGCTTGACCGTATCGCTTACTGCGAATTCGCCCCCTTCAGACGTAAAGAGCAAGCCCTCGTCACCCAGCTGCCCGCCAGATTCCGCGTAGAACGGCGTCTGATTGGTCACTACCATGCCGCTCTGCCCACCTTCCAGTCTTTCAGCAGGCTCCCCATCCACGACTATCGATGCTATCACGCCCTCAGCTACTTCAGTGTCGTAGCCGAGAAACTCGCTGGCTCCGCTCTCCTCGCGAACGTCGAACCAGACCTCTTCTGTCATCGCCTCTCCCGAACCTGCCCACGCCTTGCGCGCGGCCTCCCTTTGACGGTTCATTGCGACATCGAATCCTAACTCGTCAACCTCGCGGTTCTGCCCGCGCAGAATGTCCTGAGTGAGGTCGAGTGGAAATCCAAACGTGTCGTAGAGACGAAAGGCAACGTCACCTGAGAGCGTTTCCCCATCCCCGAGTTTATTGGTCTCGTCCTCGAGTAGCCGCAATCCGCGCGCCAACATTTCCTTAAAGCGGGTCTCTTCGAGTTTAAATGTCTCTTCGATAAGCGTTCTCGCACGGACGAGTTCGGGGAACGCGTGGCCCATCTCCGTCACCAGCGAGACCACGAGGCGCCACATCAACGGTTCATCACAGCCCAACAGATGCGCATGCCGCATGCCGCGCCGCATAATCCGCCGCAATACGTAGCCCCGTCCCTCGTTCGACGGCAATACGCCATCTGCAATCAGGAAGCTGCAGGCCCGCAGATGATCGGCAATGACACGGTGCGACACCGCCCGGTCTCCGTCGGCCGGCGTATCGGAAGCTTCCGCTGAGGCCTCGATCAATGTGCGTATCAAATCCGTGTCGTAATTGTCATTCTTGCCTTGCAAAAGAGCGGCAATTCGCTCCAACCCCATACCCGTATCGATTGAGGGTTTCGGTAGGTTGACCCTTTCTTCCGGCGTCAATTGTTCAAATTGCATGAAGACAAGGTTCCATATTTCTATGAACCGGTCACCATCCTCGTTGGCACTTCCAGGAGGTCCTCCTGGTATGGACGAGCCGTGGTCGTAGAAAATCTCGGAGCACGGTCCACAGGGGCCCGTATCGCCCATTGCCCAAAAATTGTCCGACGTTGGAATGCGGATGATCTTGTTGTCTGAAAGCCCTGCGATCTTCCGCCACAAGGTCACCGCGTCTTCATCCTCCGAATACACCGTCACCAACAAGCGCGACGGGTCGAGGTGATATTCTTTAGTAACTAAGTTCCAAGCGAGTTCGATTGCCACATCTTTGAAATAATCACCAAAGGAAAAATTTCCCAGCATCTCGAAGAACGTGTGGTGCCGGGCAGTGTAACCGACATTCTCCAAGTCATTGTGCTTACCGCCGGCCCGAACGCATTTCTGCGACGTCGACGCCCGCGAATAGGGCCGATGTTCGGAACCGACAAAGACGTTCTTAAACTGAACCATCCCCGCGTTAGTAAACAGCAGCGTTGGGTCATTCCTCGGCACCAGCGGCGAAGAGGGTACGATCTCATGTCCGTTCTTCTTAAAGTAGTCGAGAAAGCCGCTACGGATATCGCTCACACTCGTCATGAAGCCGTTCTCTGACTTGCCGTGTCTCGCATGGCCAAATGCACCTTGTATTCATACGCTGCAACACGGCAAATACCCGTTACAGCCCTCTAAAGCGTTCTACCCCGCACCCCATGTGAAGTCTAGCGGCGGCCCGAAAGCCCGCCCGACGCCTATACAAAAAATGGCGCCGTAAGGCGCCATCCGCTTTACCTAAAAATGCGATGATTAGTCCGCTTCGGGCTCTGCCGCGATCGCCGAAACGTCCTCACCATCATTTTCATTTGGACTGCCTTCGAGCATCTGTTCGGAAATCAGGCCCGCATTCTCGCGCACGCGATGTTCGATGGCGTCAGCGATCTCAGTATTTTCCTTAAGGAACTGCTTCGCATTCTGCCGGCCTTGGCCAATGCGCTGACTGTCATAAGAAAACCAGGCGCCCGATTTCTCAACGATCCCACCGGCAACACCAAGGTCAAGCAAGTCGCCGGTCTTGGAAATCCCCTCACCGTACATAATGTCGAACTCAACCATTTTGAAAGGCGGCGCCATCTTGTTCTTGACCACTTTAACCCGGGTCTGGTTGCCCACCACATCGTCGCGATCCTTGATGGCACCAATGCGACGAATATCCAAACGGACGCTGGCGTAGAACTTGAGCGCATTGCCGCCGGTGGTCGTCTCAGGGCTGCCAAACATGACGCCGATTTTCATACGAATTTGATTGATGAAAATCACCATGCAACGGGAACGGTTGATCGAACCAGTCAGCTTTCGAAGCGCCTGACTCATGAGCCGCGCATGCAAACCAACGTGACTGTCGCCCATCTCTCCCTCAAGTTCGGCTCGTGGCACCAAAGCAGCAACAGAATCGATCACCAACACATCGACGGCACCCGACCGCACCAGCGTATCAGCGATCTCAAGCGCCTGCTCGCCGGCATCGGGTTGCGAAATCAGTAGATCGTCGATATCCACGCCGAGTTTTTTGGCATATCCGGGATCGAGCGCGTGTTCCGCGTCCACGAATGCACACGTACCACCTGTCTTCTGCGCTTCAGCAATGACATGCAGCGCCAATGTCGTCTTGCCCGAACTTTCGGGTCCGTAAATCTCGACGACACGTCCGCGTGGCAAGCCGCCAATACCAAGCGCAATATCAAGGCCAAGAGAGCCCGTCGATACAGCTTCGATATCAACCGCCTGCTCACGTTGGCCGAGCTTCATAATCGAGCCTTTGCCGAAGGACCGCTCAATCTGACCGAGCGCTGCCTCGAGAGCTTTTTCCTTGTCCATGGCGTCCTTTTCGACGAGGTGCAGTGGGCTTGTGGCCATATTGCTTTTCCCTTGCTTGATGCTCAAGACCTCGCGGCTCTTGACGTCGTTAATGATGATAAGAATTATATGTACCGTTTTTGTTCCAATATGCAAGTTCTTTTTTTGTTCTATTATTTGTTTCGCAATATCAATAACTAGTAAATATTAACCGTTGAATCGGCGCGAGACATCGAGCGCGCTTTTTACCGATCCGGCCAACGACTTCAAACTGAACGGCTTTGCCAAAAAAGGAGTTTCTCTATCGACTCGACCTCGCGGGCGACAGATTCTTCGGTACAGTCCAAGATGCAAATGACAGAAGTGTCCGGCGCCGCATCCCACGCAGAACCGATGGCTACGGCCATTTGCAGACGTTGCAAGGCGCCAGCGTTTGCTGTCGCTCGAAAGCAAGCAACTGACGGAATAGCAAAGCGTCACAATTTGCATTCTGCTTTATCTGCATTACGTCAGCGAAAGGTTCCTCGCCCGGCCAACAAGACTTGAACAGCGAATCGCAGAAACCGATCATCGCCGTCAATAGTTTGTCAAAGTCGCGGGCGATCCCGCCGGCTAGTTGCCAGACCGCCTGCATTTTCGGCGATTGGGTGAAGTGTGTCTCCAACCATTTTTGTTCTGTTGTCTCGATCAGACGCAAAAGGACCTGGACCGCAAAACCCAGTTCATATGCCAACGGCGCTGCATACAACGACACAATCAGTCCATATCGTCTGCGAGCAGAGCGTCGGCCGGTATGCCACCATCAGCACCGCGGAGCACCTCCGTAAACCGTTCAGTTGCCTGAGCCCGCGCCTCCTCCGCCAAGAAGCCAATGAACGAGGCGCCGAGAGGCTCCTCGGAGCCCATCAACTCCTGAAACTCGAATTGCACTCGCAGTTATTGTAAGCGCCATCAAACAGGACGACGCCGATCGACAGCTTGCCGAAGAGCCGACAAAACAAGGCTTCAATGTCATAGCACTTCTCGCAATAGGCGTCTGGACTCAAACAATGTCAGCTGACTGCCGACATTCCGGCATCCGCAACATCCTGTTCGGGCAGAGTGCGTCCCTTCACGTTCCAGACGTAGTTAATGATCTCTGCAACCGCCTGATAGTGCTCCTCCGGCACCTCTTCGTCGATGTCGACACCGAAATAGAGAGCCTGCGCCAACGGCTTGTTTTCCATGATCGTAATATCGTGTTCTTCGGCAATCTCACGGATTTTGAAAGCGACAATATCCTGTCCTTTTGCGACGACGACCGGGGCACTCATGGTGTCCGGGTCGTACTTCATGGCAACGGCGAAGTGCGTCGGGTTGGTGACCACGACGTCTGCATCCGGCACCGCCTGCATCATGCGGCGCTGGGCGCGTTCCATTCTTACCTTCCGAAGACGCTGTTTCGCCGTCGGGTCACCTTCTGTCGTTTTGTGCTCATCCTTCACCTCCTGCTTGGTCATGCGCAAATTACGGTTGTGTTCCCACCGCTGATACAGGAGGTCGATGATAGCGATGACAATCATCACTGCCAGAACCCCGGTGAATAGAATAACCACCAATTCGTGCAATTGGCCCGGCAGAGATGCGATCTCGTATGTTGGCAAGACATCAAGACGCTCAAAGGTCGGAAGTAGCAGGACGGCCGTCACGCTTCCAACAATTCCTATCTTGAAAATGCCTTTGATGAACTCGACAACCTGCCGACCGGAAAAGATACGCTTCGCACCAGTTATTGGATTGAACCTGCTTAATTTCGGTTGCAGCGCCTTTGGCGAGAACGCGAATCCATTTTGTAGTACGCCAGCACCAATTGCGACGATGGTAAATAGAATGAACGGCAGAGATAATATCCGCAGGAAATCGATCAGCAGCTTCGAGATAACCTCGATCATATTGCCGCTATCGAATGGGATGGCATGCGGCCGCTCAAAAAATTGCATCAGCATGTCCCGGAGATCCGCCACCATATCGTCCGCAAACATGATCAACACGACAGCACCCGCCAGCAGCAGCATGAAGGTATTGATCTCCCTGCTGACCGCAACCGACCCTTTCTCGCGCGCATCCGCGAGCTTCTTAGCCGTCGGTTCTTCTGTTTTCGATGACTTGTCTGTATCTTCTGACATGATCCACTAGTTTGGCACAAAAAAGAAGTTCAGCGAAGCCTCGAAACGCTCAATGAACCATAACAATGTCGACGATATGACCAGCGAGAAAATGACGAGCGCAATCATAATCTGAAGCGGAAGTGCCACAAAAAAGACCGGCATCTGAGGCTGAAGGCGGGCGAGCAAACCCATTCCCGTGTAAAACACGATAGCGAATACGATAAACGGCGTTGCAAACTGCATGGCCAATACGAAGCTTTTGCCAAGCAGTTTCGCAAATGTTTCCGCGAATTCACCAAGGATGGGCACGACACCTGGAACGAACAAATTGTAACTGTCCGAAATTGCAAAGAATATGAGGTGATGTGTATCCGTCGCATAAACTAGGAGCAATCCACCCAATGACAAAAGAACAGCGGGAAGCGTCCCTTGATCTGCCAACATGGGATTAAAAACCTGGGCAGCGGAAAATCCGCTGAGAAAAGAAATAATCGTTCCGCCCCAAGCCAAGGCAGTAAATAGAAACCGCACCATCATACCGATCGCAAATCCAATAAGCATCTCGCCGGCGACTAAAATGAATAGTCCGCTGACGTCGACCGGCAGTGCGGGAAGACGTGCCGACACTACAGGTGTCACGACCGCTGTTAACCCAAACCCAAACAGCAGGCGAACCCGCATCGAAATGTACTGCTCGCCAATACCGGGGAGCACGACCAAGGTCGCGCCGAGGCGCGTAAAAACCAAGAAATACGCAAAGACCTCTTCGGACAGCGGCTGATATAACATCTACCAGTGCTTATCCACTGCCAAGGCCAATTATCTTGTCAGCAACGCCTTCCATGAACGTCCGCATAGTCGCGAGCATAAATGGGAGGAAAACGATCAGGGAGAAAAAGACGATCAATATCTTCGGAACGAAGGTAAGGGTCATTTCCTGAATGGAGGTCAACGCTTGGAACAGCGAAATGACCAGGCCCACGACGAGACCGACAAGCATTATAGGTGTGGTGACCTGAAGCAAAGTCAGGATCGCATCCCGCATGAAATCCAGCGCTTGAGCCTCGTTCATGCGTTAGCCTAGATCGGCATCCGCATGATTTGCTGATAGGCGGCAAGAACTCGATCACGCACGGCAACGACGGTTTGCAAGGTCATTTCGGCATTGGATACCGCTGTCACGACCTCAGTCAGATCCGCCTCACCCGCTACCGCAGCGGCAGTGACCCGCTCGGAATGCTTACCAGCTTGGATCGACTGCGTCGCGAAATCCTTAACGAGATCGACTAAACGGCTCTGGCCAGGTCGCACGCTTGCACCCATACCTTCGCTTTCGCCGAGCTTTGCCGCCTTATCAAAAGCAGCGGCCGCATCAATCGGACTAATAGCCATAAAACTAACCTC
>JAYYZV010000150.1:0-6500 GCA_036339975.1 Pseudomonadota bacterium
GCAGTTTCCGATTTACATGCTACCGCTGGTTGCCGTTCCTATTTACCGTCGTGTGGCAAACACGCAATAAAAAAGGCGGGCCCAAAGGCCCGCCCTCGCAATGTTCTGCGGCAGATTCTATTCCGCCGCGACAGCCATTTCGCTCTGTTCTTCCGCGATTTTGCGATCAATCATAGCGCGAGCCGCAATAGAACCGGCATCTTGGATAGTGTCGATCACAGGTTTGTCGTCCCAGTTTTCTTGCTGCTTATTGAACACTTCCCAATCCTGATGGAATGCCGTGAATATCTGCTTGTATTGCATTTCGGTCATTTCCTCTGTGACCGGCTTGCCATACTGCTGATAAGCATTTGACCAAAAATAATGGGTGGTATTTTCAGTTTCCGGCGTCACGAAGTTTAGATTGTGGAAACCAAAACCACCTTTCGGCACCGGAAGATCGATGTCGGTGAATCCGAAATCCTTACCTTCCGCCGCACCTTCGGCTGCTCCAGTATACAGCCGCACAGCTCCCGGCATCTGGAACTCGATGATCTGCCAACGATCGACAATATCGTTTTCGGTCCATCCGCCCATCTTCTGGTAAGTCGGTGCCGGGTTCTGGCCAACCGTCCAGCGCGCGACGGTAACGCTATCGTCATCCTTAAGGGTTCGGATTCTGGCCGCTTCGGCGACAGCCGCGTTGCCAATAGTAGATTTGTGAACGAATCCAAGGTGCGAAAGATCAAGCAGGTTGTCTATTACCAGTTTGTAATCGCATTTAACGTAAAAATATGTGCCCTTGTCGCCCCAGTCTTCGTCAGTCTTCCAAGGGTAGGGGACGATCAAGTCTTCGTCCGCCAGTGCGGGATCACCCATCCAGATCCAGACCCAGTTGTATTTCTGGACAATCGGATAGGTACGAACTTCAGCCCCCGGGGGAATGGTCGTTTGACCCGGCACATGCGTGCATTTTCCGCCATCGTCAAACTGGAGCCCATGATAGTAGCATTCCAGCTTATCGCCGACGAGCTGTCCCTTGGATAGCGGCATCCGACGGTGGCAGCAGCGATCTTCGAAAGCAACCACCGTGCCGTCTTCCTTACGCCAGAAGGCAATGTTTTCGTTGCAGATGGTGCGCGCCATCGGTGTCCGGTCAATTTCTTCCGGCTGGGCGCAGACGTACCAGGTATTTTTGACAAACATTTCCCGAACTCCCATATCAAAACCTGTCTAACTCTATAGGTTTTGCGCTGCAGGTTCAATTGGCCGAACAAGGAACGCTTGCAGCAATTACCGCACCTTTCTATAGAAGGGGCAATAAACGGGATAAATTGGAGAAAAAACAATGGAAAACCGCGCTTTTTACCCAGAAAAAATGCAACCCCCGCTGGGGCTCTACGCACACGGCGTGGAGGTACCGGAGAACGCGAAATTTACCTTTGTAGCCGGTCAGGTCGGCATGGATTTCGACGGGAACATGCCCGACGATTTCGAGGGTCAGGCGCGCAACGCCTGGAACAACTGTCTTGCCGTGCTAGAACACAACCGGTTGCGCGTTAGCGACATAGTGCACGTAAAGCACTTCATCACAGATGCCAAGAACCTGCCCTCATACAACACGGTGCGCAGTGACTATCTGGGCGAAAACCGGCCAACCTCGACACTGCTGATAGTCGCCGGACTGGCGGATCCAAAATTCCTAGTTGAAGTGGAGATGATCGCCGCTTCGACGCGGAGGGGTTAAGGCTTTTTCTCAACGAATCAGGTCCGCCCCTCCGGGTCACCCACGGGATGGTCCTTATCGGCAGCCGGGAGAGATTTTAGACCAGCGAGATCCTAGGCAGCCTGTTCTAGGTTAGCCGCCGGCTAAAATCGTATCGGCTACCTTCTCGGCCATCATCATAGTCGGAAAATTGGTATTCGCACGCGGCACCCGCGGCATAATTGACGCATCGCAAACGCGGAGCCCTTCCACTCCGTAGACCCGCGCCGACGGATCAGTGACCGCGCCGGGGTCGTCAGCCGCTCCCATACGGCAGGTGCACGACGCATGCCAGTGACCGGTCACTGTGGTGCGCACCCAGTCGGCGATGGCGTCGTCGTCTTCCAGCAATTCATGGAGCGTCGGTCCTTCGCGGATAACGTTGTCGATAAAAGCGCGACGCACCGGGCCGCCGGTATCCATCAGTATGGCCGCAACCCAAGTCTTAAACTTATTCGCAGTGGTGAAATCTCCAACCCTCCGCACCCTTTCGGAATAGGCGGCTGGAAAAACATCGTGAACAGAACTTTTTACAGACTCGTGTTCATGCATCCGCGCCAACATACGCGTCGCTTGTACAATTCGGATTAGGTCTCGTTCGTCGGAGCACATGTTGAAATCGACCTTGGGTTCGACCGCTGGGTCGGGGGAAACGAGGGTCACCTCGCCTGTTGAGAACGAATTATTAACCCAGACCATTGTTGCGCCGATACGGTCCCCTAGCGAATGCCAGGAAGATTTGTTTGTCGGCACAATGAACATATCGCCCGGCCCGCAGCCCTCGACGCCGGATGAGTAACGCATGCAGGCGATCATCTGACGCCGCATGCCTTCGGGCAACCGCGCTGGCCGCTTCATGAATGACGCGATGGATACACCAGGATGTTCCATAAGGTGCTGGCCGACCCCGGCGCGGTCGGCGACCACGCCTATGCCGAGATGCGATAACTGCGCCGCCGGACCGATACCGGACCGCATCAAGATCGCCGGAGAATGGGTCGATCCGCCGCAGACGATCACTTCGTTGGCGAGTATCGTGTGCGCACCTTCGGGGCGCCGGACCGTCAGCCCAGTGATTCGCGTGCCTTCGAAATTTAGACATTGCACCTCCGCATGGTCGAGAATTTCAAAATTTTGACGGGCGCGGACCTCCATCGTCAGATATGCAACATTAGCGGATACCCGCTTGTCATCGATATTGGAGATCGTGACCGGGAAGTAGCCATCTTCAAACTCTGCGTTCATATCATCGAAATAGTCGAAGCCTTCGGCGTTAGCTGCATTCATAATTGCAGCGGTGTAGCCGGGCCAGATATCGGGAAATAATCGCCTTACGCCAATTGGCCCCTCCTTTCCATGCAATGGTCCGTCAAAATCGCGATCCGATTCCATCTTTTTGAAGAAAGGCAGCACGTCATCCCAGCCCCAGCCGGCAGCGCCCCGTTCAACCCAATCTTCGTAATCCAACGGGCTGCCGCGGTTCGCCATCATGCCATTAATTGAGGAACCGCCACCCATTACGCGGCCCTGTTGATATAACTTGTCGGGGCGGGAATCCGGCGAATTACCTGGGCGGGGTGGCACAATGACTCGCAGTTTGTTCCAAATAAACCGACTGTCGTTATAGGCTACACCGGCGAACCCATCTTGCAACTGGTCTGGCAGGTTATCGGGCGGGTAGTCAGGGCCCGCTTCCAAAAGTAGCACCCTGTTTGTGGAGCGTTCGCTTAGCCGACTAGCTATCACGCAGCCGGCTGAGCCGCCGCCGACAATTACATAGTCGTAAACCGTATCCGTCATTTTGCCTCCCCTCAAAACGTGTCGGCGAGCGTGCCGTGGTAAAATTGATTAACATGCCAAGAAAAACAGTCAGGACGAAGATGGACAAGTGGTATTCAACTCTCGCGTCGCGGATATGGCCGACAGAGATCACACCCAGCAAATTGCGATACCGGTCGCCAACGCAGCAATAAATCCTTTACCCCTTGAACGCCGCAACTTTTTCGAACAAGGTTCGAACAAAGTTTGAGCACAAAAATGTATAGGAAAAAAAGAGATGGGAAAACTCGATGAGCGCGTGGCAATCCTAACCGGCGGAGGCCGGGGGATTGGCGTTGAATATGCTAAGGTTCTAGCCGCGGAGGGAGCGAAGGTAGCCGTCACCGATATCGTCGATACCGAAACCACGGTCAACATTATCAAGCAAGCGGGCGGCGAAGCCATCGGCATCCATTGCGATGTTACCGACACCGGCAACATCAAGGCGATGGTTGCGGAAACAATCGACGCATATGGAAAAATCGACATCCTGGTAAATAATGCGGCTCTTTTCGCCGATCTGAAGCAGGGGTCTTTCCTCGACATTGATGAGGCCGAATGGGACCGCGTGATGCAGATCAATACCCGCGGAGTGTTCAGCTGCACCAAGGCGGTGGTGCCGGAGATGAAAAAGAACGGCTACGGCAAAATCGTCAACATCGCCTCGGGTACCGTATTCAAGGGCACACCTATGCTGCTGCATTACGTCAGCTCAAAGGGCGCGCAGGTTGCCTTCACCCGCGCACTCGCCCGCGAAGTTGGCGACGACGGGATTACTGTAAACTGCATCGCCCCCGGCCTAACAATGAGTGAAAAAGTTATCGGCGATCCTCAGTGGGACGCGGTCAAGGACGGTAACACGGCGACCCGGGCAATCAAGCGCGAACAGATGCCGGAAGACTTGATCGGCACATTAGTGTTCTTCTCGTCGTCGGATTCCGATTTTATCACAGGCCAGACACTGGTGGTCGATGGCGGTTCAGCAATGCATTAAAGCTTAAATAATCGTTTAAATTAGGGCGGCGCCATGGGCCGCCCTTTTTATTTGGGGCGGAAGGAATGAAACCTGCTAATACTGGGCTCACGACGCATGACTGATATCTTCCCGACTGAAATCGAGGCGATAGCCGCCTACGAAGAACGCCTAAAACCTCACCGCGACCGGTTTGGCGCCCGGACGTCGGTAGCCACACTTGAACACGGAACCGACCTGCCAGAAGAATTACTCCAGCTTTTTATGATTCACTACGCTGCGTACGGTATTTCAATGACTTATCCGGTGGAGGACTGGATCCGTCGGGCAGGAACACGGTGTCGCGAAACAAATTATGAAACGGTAGGTGCATCGTTGATCAAACATGCCTCTCACGAGGCAGGGCACCACAGGATGATGGTCGCAGATCTATGGACACTCGTAGATGCTTGGAACGACGTTCATCCGGATAAAATAGATCCAATCGCGCTTAGTGGGCGGGATCTGCCCGCTAGTATTAAACTGTATCGCGAATTGCATGAAAAAGTAATCGCCGGTGATGCCCCATATGCGCAAATCGCACTTGAATATGAAATAGAAGCCCTGTCCATACGATACGGCCCCTCACTGCTGGCCTTAGCCGGAAAGGAGGGGGCTGCCGACGGATGCTCCTTTCTCGCCGAACACGTCGCCCTCGACGGCGCCCATACCCAGTTCAATCAGAAGCAAATAGCAGATCTTCTGATAGATCACCCGGAGTGTCTCGAGTCTCTTGTCAGAACGGGTGCCGCGGCGCTTGATATATACGGTCAGTTCATCGACGACTGTGTCGCGGCGACGTTGGCATATGGTAACGGGGCCTCAGATTACGTCGTATCCTGCCGACTATTGGAGCCCCCCGTTATCTCCGATGGAGAGGTCCCCGAATGGCTTATTGGGACGAGATCAATACGATCGCGGATCCTTTATGATAACGGAGCGCGGCCGGCTTTTGGGCCAGGGGGCAGCGCCTATGGTGACGCAGATCCGCTGGACCTCCATTGTCACCATTTGCTTCTTCTAAACGGAGACATACCGGTCGGTGCCGGACGTCTAACAGCGCCCGGTACAAATGCAGCACCATCGCTGGTCGATACCACTTTCGGACGCGAGAATGTGCTGAAAAACCTGTCACGGGTTGGTATTCGACGGGCGGCCTGCGCTGAAGCTAGCCGGCTGGTCGTTGACCCTGACTATCGAAACGGGTTCAGCCCGCGCATGCTGTTTGCTGGCCTTTGGGCACTGGCGGCCGAGCTAAACGCGAATACCATCATAGCCGCCGTCGGCACCGTAAACGGCCAAGACCGGATGTTTTCCATACTCGGTGCCAAGATGCTGGACGAGGTGGGGTACGCGGACGCCCCGATGTTTAACGACACACTTCGGCTCGCCTACTTTATTATAGAACCAGATGCGCCGCCCAATTACCCAGAACTCGACCACATGCGGGAATTCGTAAGGCGTTCGCTAAGGGACACACCATCGCAACTCATAGCATAACTTAAGAACCGGGGTTGGGTCTGGACGCCGAGGCGGGTTGGCGCAGGAACGGGAACAAGGCCATCCCAGCAAAAAACCCTCCCGCGTGAGCTTCCCAACTGACATTGCCACCACTTAGCAAAGCATATCCAACATTCACGATCATAATTAACAAGACGTATTGGACGATGTCCTTGCCCGAGGGTTTCGAAAACCCATCCTGACCCCGGAGTAGAACATAAGCCCCCGCACCCAGCAATCCGAAAGCGGAGCCGGACGCACCGACTAAGATAGCGCTTTCGCCCCAATTCACGACTGAATGAACAAG
The DNA here is from genome assembly GCA_036339975.1 of Pseudomonadota bacterium. Classification (GTDB taxonomy): domain Bacteria; phylum Pseudomonadota; class Alphaproteobacteria; order MPNO01; family UBA830; genus UBA830. Next base: position 6,382 of record JAYYZV010000150.1, read on the forward strand.
CGCGCCAACAACACCCGTCAAGATAAAAAGCCCGACAAACCGTCTAACAGACATATGTGGGAGTAGCTGTGGAGAGATCACTAAAATCCACATAGCATTAACAAGGAGGTGCCACCATC
>JAYYZV010000151.1:0-5167 GCA_036339975.1 Pseudomonadota bacterium
TATCCAATCCCGTGAATGGGAGCACGCCAAGACGGCGGCTCGCCATAAAGCAATATTGTTTGATTGTGGTGTTGGGAAATCCTGCGCCCTTGATTTGGTTCTAGGATGGCGAGTCGCGGGCGGCCAAAATTGAATTTGTAAAGTTTCCGCGGACCAACGCTATATATTGTGTTCCTGTGGTACCCAACCCGCTATATATTCATGGATATACACCCAGCCACGACATGACATTATAACGATATGCCCCACGCCGAATTCGTCCATTTACGCACACATTCAGCTTACTCCTTGTCCGAAGGCGCACTGCGTGTGAAGGATTTAATCGCGCTCTGTCAGCGCCACCGGATGCCGGCTGTTGGTGTCACTGATACCAATAACCTGTTTGGCGCGCTTGAGTTATCGCTTGGTGCCCGCAGCGCGGGGGTACAACCGATCATCGGTGTTCAACTTGGCTTGCGGCGAACAGAAGCAGGCAATGGCGGTCGTCATATGCACACCGGGTTTTTACCACCGGATGAATTGATACTATTGGCTCAGTCCGAGAAGGGATACAAGAATATCCTTTCGTTGGTTAGTCAGGCTTTTCTCGACTCCGATGCGGGTGAGCCTGCACAAGTCGATATCGAAGACCTTCCGGGACGGAGCGAAGGGATGATAGCGCTGACGGGCGGTCCAAACGGTCCTGTTGGACGCTTAATCGCGAATGGACAGGGGCCTGCCGCCGAAGAAGTTCTGATGCGCTTGGCTTCGATTTACGAGAACCGGCTCTACGTCGAATTGATGCGACATAATTTGGAAGTAGAAAACCGGATTGAAGGCGATCTCATCGATCTCGCATATCGTCATAACATACCATTGGTGGCGACCAATCAGGCATTCTTTGCCGACGAAAGCATGTACGAGGCGCATGATGCGCTTTTGTGTATCTCGCAGGGCGTGCCGATATCCAAACAAGATCGGCGCCGCGCTACGCCGGACCATCGTTTTAAGTCGGCGGAAGAAATGCGGGTTTTGTTCGCAGACCTGCCCGAAGCGATCAGCAATACCTTAGTGATCGCGCAACGTTGCGCCTTCATGCCGGATACAAGAGCGCCAATTCTACCGGCGTATCCGCAATTGGATGGCAGAACGGAAGAGCAGGCGCTCCGCGATCTGGCGGAAGCAGGGCTTGAGGTCCGATTGTTAGATCAAGTCTACGGCGAGGTGACCGATAAAGCGAAAAGAGAAGAGCTGGCCGTGCCATATCGCGAGCGTTTCGAATTCGAGCTCGGTGTTATCAATCAAATGGGATATCCGGGGTATTTCTTGATTGTCGCCGATTTCATTCAATGGGCGCGCCGTCAAGGTATTCCCGTAGGGCCCGGGCGCGGATCCGGTGCGGGGTCTGTGATCGCTTGGGCGCTGACAATCACGGATTTGGATCCGCTTCGGTGGGGGTTACTGTTTGAGCGGTTCCTCAATCCTGAACGGGTCTCAATGCCTGATTTCGATATCGATTTCTGCCGGGACGGGCGCGACAAGGTCATCCGCTACGTGCAAAACGAATACGGGCACGATCGGGTCGCGCAAATTATTACTTTCGGTAAATTGGAAGCGCGAGCGGTGCTACGGGACGTTGGGCGCGTTTTGGAAATGCCGTATTCACAAGTCGATCGCATTTCCAAACTGGTGCCCAACAACCCAGCAAACCCAGTGAAGTTGCAGGAAGCGATCGACGGAGAGCCGGCACTGCGCGAAATGCAGCGAGAGGATGAGAACGTTGAGCGTCTGATTAACATTGCGTTGAAGCTGGAAGGTCTGTTCCGACACGCCTCGACGCATGCGGCTGGCGTGGTGATCGGTGATCAGCCTCTGGACCAATTGGTCCCACTCTACCGTGATCCGCGCTCCGATATGCCCGTGACGCAATTCAATATGAAATACGTTGAGATGGCGGGTCTGGTGAAGTTCGACTTCCTCGGTCTCAAGACACTGACTGTTCTCGACAAAGCCGTCGATCTGCTGAAGGATCGCGATGTCGAGATCGACTTGGCGCATATCCCACTCGACGACAGGAAAACCTTCGACATGCTGTGCAAGGGCGACGCGGCTGGAGTGTTCCAGTTGGAAAGTTCCGGCATGCGGGATGTCCTGAGAAAGCTGCGACCCGACCGTTTTGAAGACATTATCGCCGTTGTGGCCCTCTATCGACCGGGGCCGATGGATAATATTCCAAGCTATATCCGCCGCAAACACGGCGAAGAAGATATCGACTACCTCCACCCATTGTTGGAAAGTGTGCTAAACGAGACGTACGGCATTGCGATCTACCAGGAGCAAGTGATGGAGATTGCGCGCGTGTTGTCGGGCTATTCGCTCGGCGGTGCTGATTTGTTACGTCGCGCGATGGGTAAGAAAATTCGGGCCGAAATGGAGGCTCAACGGAAGAATTTCATCGATGGGGCCGTTGAGAATGGCGTTCATAAGGGAACGGCCGCGGATATCTTCGTTCAGGTCGAGAAATTCGCCGGTTACGGCTTCAACAAATCCCATGCGGCGGCATATGCGCTTGTTGCGTATCAAACGGCCTATCTGAAAGCGAATTATCCAGTTGAGTTTCTCGCAGCATCAATGACGTTCGATGCTGGCAATACAGATAAACTCGGACTCTTCAGGGTCGAATTGGAACGCCAAAAAATTCAACTTTTACCACCCGACATACAAAAATCAGATATCTATTTCTCAGTTGAGACATTGGACGAAGGAGAAACCGCCGTTCGATATGCGCTGTCAGCTGTCAAAAATGTCGGTGCCGCAGCGATGAAAGTATTGATCAACGAGCGCAAAGAGAATGGTGCCTTTAAGGACCTATACGAATTCGCCGAACGGCTTGATGCGCAGGTCATGAACAAACGTCAAATAGAGAGTTTGGCTCGTGCCGGCGCATTCGACACAGTTGTCCCAAACCGCCGCCAGGTATTTGAGGCGGTGGAAATGCTGACCCGACATACTCATGCCATGCAGAATGAACGGGAGAGCAATCAGGTCAATCTTTTCGGTGATGGATTCGGGGATCAAGCAAAACCACCGTTGCCTGATATCGACGACTGGTCGACAGAGGAGCGCCTACATCAAGAACACGACGCCATTGGGTTCTATCTCTCTGCACATCCATTGGAATCCTATCGCCAAACACTGAACCGGTTAGGGGTGGTGGATTGGACTGACGTTCAGACCGGTCGGGTGAGGGGAGGCTGTGTGACCATGGCGGGCATCGTTTCCGCCAGAAAGTTCGTGAATTCTGCACGCGGTGGCCGGTTGGCATTTGCGCAGATGTCGGATGCCAGCGGTTCTTATGAATTGATGGTTTTCTCCGAATTACTCTTCAAAAGTCGAGACCTCTTGGAATCCGGGACGCCATTATTGGTGTCAGTCGATGTACAAAAGAAAGGCGACGACATTCGCCTGTCGGCAAACTCTATCCAGGCCTTGGATGAGGCGGCCATGGAAGCTGTGGCTGGTTTGAAGATATTCCTGCGAGATGTAGAGGCGCTGCAATGCCTCTCCGGCGTTATGCATGAGCATGGTGTTAGGGGTAGGGGACGCGTCAGTTTGGTCCTTGATCGTGACTTGCGCGAAATAGAGATGGACCTGCCCCAGGGCTATCAGATTTCTGCGCCAATGCGCTCGGCGATCAAGTCCATTTCGGGCGTCGTCGACGTCGTTGATTTGTAGGCGCAAACGTTACTCAACCACTTGCAATCATATTAATCTAAGACTATACCCCGCCCACTAACTTCACACGTGGGCTCGCGGACCGCTTCACATATCAAGTGCGTTCGCTCCGGTGTCGGCAACGACCAAAGCCTGCGGAGGATTAACCGGAAAAGGAAAATTATCATGGCGATGCCATCTTTTACGATGCGTCAGCTCTTGGAAGCTGGTGTACATTTCGGCCACACGACGCGGCGCTGGAACCCGAAAATGGAACCATTCATTTTCGGTGAACGAAACGGCGTTCATATTATCGATTTGGAACAAACGGTCCCAATGCTTTATCGGGCGATGGAAGCGGTGCGCGATGTCGCAGCGGGCGGGGGACGCGTTCTCTTCGTCGGCACGAAGCGGCAAGCAGCGACAATCGTTTCGGAATCCGCCTCGCGTTGTGGGCAATACTACGTCAATCACCGTTGGCTCGGCGGCATGATGACGAATTGGAAGACGATCTCCAATTCCATCAAGCGCCTGCGCACGGTTGAAGAACAACTGGCTGTCGAGGATATCGGCCTGACGAAGCGGGAATTGCTAAAGGTCGAGCGCGAGCGCGCCAAGTTGGATCAAGCCTTGGGCGGGATTAAGGAGATGGGCGGATTACCCGACATCTTGTTTATCATCGACACCAATAAGGAAGAAATTGCCGTTCAGGAAGCGACGAAATTGGGTCTTCCTGTCATCGCGGTGATCGATAGTAATTCCAACCCGGAAGGTGTTACCTATCCGATTCCTGGAAATGATGACGCGATGCGCGCCATCAGTCTTTTTTGCGAATTGATCAGCGGTGCGGTTCTCGACGGACTGCAAGCTGAGATGGTTGCGAGTGGCGTTGACGCCGGTGAGCAGGAAGCACCTGCTGCCGAAATTGCCGCTGTTTCGGAAGTTGTAGTAGCGGCAGCCGAACCTGCACCGGAAGCGGCGGCCCCTGAGGCGGTGGTGGCGGATGCCACATCGGGAGAGGCCCCTGCGGAAAGCGCTGATACTCCGAGCGCTTAACAGCGTAAATTCAACCCTCAATTCGAGTAGTTGAAGGCTTTAGAATTCGAGAGGAATGAGATATGGCTGAAATTACAGCTAGTCTGGTTAAAGAGCTGCGCGAAAAGACCGGCGCAGGTATGATGGATTGTAAAAAGGCGCTAGTTGAAACTAGCGGAAATGTTGAGGAAGCTGTTGATTTTCTGCGTAAAAACGGCCTTGCGGCCGCTGCGAAAAAATCAGGTCGTGTTGCCTCTGAAGGTTTGATCGGCGTCGCTACGAAAGATGGCGCCGGCTCCGTCGTCGAAATTAATGCCGAGACTGATTTTGTCGCGCGAAACGACGATTTTCAAGCGTTTGTCTCTGTCGTTGCGGGTATTATGCTCGATCACGACGACAACTTCGAAGCGGTCGCGAATGCGGCATTTCCCGGCACTGG
>JAYYZV010000152.1:0-17513 GCA_036339975.1 Pseudomonadota bacterium
GTTCTGGCGCAGGTTGGCGACCTTTCGGTTTCGGCGGTTAAGCGCAGATACGGTGTGAAGGATGCCAGCGGTCTTATTCCTGGCCATGGTGGGGTGCTCGACAGGCTGGATAGCTTGTTATTGTCCGCTCCGACAGTGGCAATCGTGCTATTGGTAACGGGCAGGGGTTGGATATAATGAAGATAAGCGGAAAATCGACAGCAACGAATGCGAGTAGCTCGCCGCCGCGTCGTATTACTATCCTTGGATCGACCGGCTCCGTGGGTATGAATACTATAGATTTGATCGAAAAAGAGCCGAATGCGTATAGGGTGGAAGCCCTGACCGCCAATCGCAATGTTGATGCCTTGGCAGAGCAGGCGCACCGGTTCAGTGCACGTTTCGTCGCTATTGGCGACCCTGATAAGTACGCGGAACTTAAATCGGCGATGTTGGGTACGGATACCGAAATTGCTGCAGGGCCTGATGCCATCGTTGAGGCAGCTGCGCGCGAGGTAGATTGGGTAATGTCTAGTATTGTTGGTGCCGCTGGGTTGGTACCGACGCTGGAGGCTGTGCGTCAGGGTACGGTTGTTGCTCTTGCGAATAAGGAATGCCTTGTCTGCGCGGGAGATGTGTTTCTCGACGAGACCGCGCAGAGTGGGGCGACGCTATTACCTGTGGATTCTGAACACAACGCGATTTTTCAGGTGTTTGAGTCTGAACATCGCGAAACTATTGAAAAAATCATTCTGACAGCCTCGGGTGGTCCATTTAGAACCCGTAGCTCTGAGCAAATGCGTTCGGTCACGCCGGCAGAAGCCGTTGCCCACCCCAACTGGAATATGGGCGCAAAGATTTCTATCGACTCCGCCACGATGATGAACAAGGGTCTTGAGCTTATCGAAGCCTTTTATCTTTTTGGCTTCCCGGAGGACCGGATAGAAATTCTTGTGCATCCACAGTCGATAGTTCACAGCATGGTTGGGTATGCCGACGGCTCCGTGCTTGCCCAACTTGGTGAGCCTGATATGCGAACGCCTATATCTTATACGCTGGCTTGGCCACGACGTATGGCGGTGGCTGGCGCTCGACTGAACTTTGAAAAAATCGGTGTGTTGACTTTCGAAGAACCAGACTTTGAGAGATTTCCCGCCCTCGGCGTGGCTCGCGCAGCCTTGAAAATGGGGGGGTCTGCGCCTACTATTCTGAATGCGTCCAATGAGGAAGCCGTGGCAGGCTTTCTGGCGGGAAAAGTCGGATTCCTAGATATCACCAGAATTGTCGAAGAATCCTTGGAAAAGATGACAAGTTCAGAAATCCGGTCTGTCGATGACGCTCTTGCAGTAGACGCAGAGGCAAGGCGGGTGGCTCGAGACCTGATGTCCGCTGAGGGACTACAGGTCTAGCCCGGGGATGGGCCGGACAGTAATTAATTTGAAGACATGATTGAATTCTTTTTCTTTCTTATGAACTTTCTGTTGCCGTTTCTGGTGATCCTGACGGTTTTGGTTTTCGTTCATGAAATGGGACACTACCTTGCTGCGCGCGCATGCGGGATTCGGGTAGAGGTTTTTTCGGTCGGATTTGGCCGGGAAATCGCTGGGTGGACAGATAGACTTGGTACACGTTGGCGTCTGGGCCTTATACCATTTGGCGGCTATGTTAAGATGTTCGGTGAAATGGTGGCTGTAAAGCGTGACACCGGCCCGTCAGATCCAAACAATGGCATGACCCCTGACGAAAAAGCCGTAGCCTTCAATACCAAGTCGCTCGGCCAGCGGGCTTTTGTCGTTGCGGCTGGACCCTTTGCTAACTTTGTACTCGCTATTGGCATTCTTTCCGGCATATTCATGTCGGTTGGGCAGCCGTTTACCCCTGCCGATGTCGGATCGGTTATGCCCGGTAAGGCTGCTGACCGGGCCGGCTTCAAGCCGGGGGATGTTATCGTTGCCATCGACGGATCTCCTATCGAGCGCTTTCAAGAGGTAGTTCGGATTGTCCGGCTTTTCCCCGGTGTACCATTAGAGTTTACAGTTGAACGAAATGGCCTCGAGATAAACCTTCAGGCCACGCCAGATATCATCGACCAGGAAGGGCGGTTTGGTCATGAACGATATGGACGGCTCGGTATTTCCCGTTCGGGGCTTGACCGAAAACTTGTCCAGCATGGACCATTTACCGCTGTATGGCGCGCGACCGAGGAAACTTACGTTCTGACCGGCAGTATTCTCTCTGCCATTGGGCAGATCTTGAACGGGACCAGAACTACAAAAGAGATTGGTGGGCCTATTCGTATTGCTCAGATGTCTGGTGATGTGTGGAAGACAGGTTTTGTGAGCGTTTTAATGTTAATGACAATTCTTTCTATCAATTTGGGGCTTATAAATCTTTTTCCTGTGCCGATGCTCGATGGTGGCCATTTGATGTTTTATGCCATCGAGGCTCTTTGTGGTCGCCCACTTGGCGAACGTGCTCAAGAAAATGGTATTAGAATCGGTTTTGCCATGGTGCTTGCGCTAATGGTGTTTGCTACATGGAATGATCTGGTGCAACTCCGCGCCGTCGACTTTTTCGTCAAACTTGTGACGTGAGGGACCGGGGGTCGTCTTGAAATTTATATTATGTATTTTTCGTCTGATCCGATTGGGTATTGCATCGGTTCTCGTTACTTTAATGTTAGAACCACCGGTTTTTGCGCAGGGCCTAGATAACCGGCTTCGTGAAATTCGGGTTGAAGGCTCCCAGCGGATTGAAGTCGGTACGGTTCGTTCTTACATGGGCATTGAACCGGGCGATGAGATTTCAGCCGGAATACTAGACCGGTCACTTAAATCCCTTTTCGCAACTGGTTTGTTTTCAGACGTAACTGTCCGGCGTGATGGCCCGGACGTCGTGGTACGTATCGTTGAAAACCCAATCATTAACCGACTCGCTTTTGAGGGAAACCGGCGTATTGAAGACGAAGTTCTTCGGGATGAGGTCAAACTGCGCCCTCGCGTGGTGTTTACACGTTCACGCGTCCAATCCGATTTGCAGCGAGTTATGGATATTTATCGAAGAAGTGGGCGTTTTTCGGCCGTTGTCGTACCTAAGGTAATACAGTTGCCGCAAAACCGCGTCGACCTGATTTTTGAGATCAATGAAGGTGAGCTTACTGAGATACGTAAGATATCGTTTGTTGGAAACAAGGAATTTGACGACGGCGACTTGCGTGAAATTGTTCAAACCAAAGAAAGTGCCTGGTATCGTTTTTTTACTTCCGACGATAACTATGACCCGGACCGGCTGACCTTCGATCGAGAACTTCTAAGACGCCATTATCTAGCTAATGGGTTTGCCGACTTCAGGGTGGTTTCGGCGATAGCCGAACTTACCCCGGATAATAAGGCATTTTTTGTGACTTTTACGGTTGAAGAGGGAAATCGTTACAAATTCGGACGGCTCGACGTGCGAACGTCTCTTAAAAACGTTGATGTAAAAACGCTTCGCGCCGGGCTAGGTATCGAAAGTGGCGACCAATATAATGCCGACAAGGTAGAGGCGGCCATAGGTTCGCTAACGGATTCGGTAGGCATTTTGGGGTATGCGTTTGTCGATATCCGTCCTCGGGTTCGGCGGGATCGTAAAAAACGAACTATTGATGTGACATTTACTATTCAGGAAGGTCCACGGGTATTTGTCGAAATGGTGAATATCTCGGGGAACGTCCGCACACTTGACGAAGTTATTCGACGTGAAGTCTTGTTAATAGAAGGGGATGCCTTCAATACCTCGAAGCTCAGGCGGACGCGGCAACGTATTCGGAATCTTGGATTTTTCGAACGGGCTGAATTAGAAAGCAGAACAGGCTCATCGCCGGACAAAGCCGTAGTAGACATTTCCGTCCGAGAGAAATCGACCGGTGAATTATCGTTTGGTGCAGGCTTTTCTACTACAAGCGGCGTTTTGGGTGATGTTAGCCTGAGAGAACGCAATCTGCTTGGGCGAGGTCAAGATTTGAAGTTGGCCGTCCAAGTTGGTGCAAAACAACAAAACATAGATTTGTCCTTTACCGAACCTTATTTTCTTGACCGAGAAGTCAAAGCTGGGATCGATATTTTTCTGACAGAACTTGACCAAAAATCAGAAAGTTCGTTCAAGCGTAAATCGATTGGCTTTGCACTCCGCACTGGGTACCGGATTACGGAGAAACTGTCCCAATCTTTGAAATATACGTTGAGTGAAGATGAAGTAACCGACGTACCTGCGGATGCTTCAGCTGCGATTAAAGAGCAAGAGGGCACATTCGTGACTTCGTCGATCGGGCAAACCCTTTTATATGATGAACGTGATAGCCGCTTCTCACCCAAGGAGGGCTATTTCGTGGAGGTCGAAAACACCTTAGCTGGTTTGGGTGGGGATTCTCATTATCTCCGTAGTGAGTTCGACTCAGGGAGGTTTTACTCCTTCGCAGATAATTGGGTACTGAATATCGGTGGAGGAGGTGGATATATTGCAGGTATCGGCGACGATATTCGGATCATTGATCGTTTTTTCCTTGGAGGGTATTCACTTCGGGGATTCGAGACAGCGGGCGTCGGTCCCCGCGACCTTGCCACACAGGATTCGGTTGGCGGAAACTGGTTCTACCGTGGTACAGTCGGACTGACCTTTCCGTTAGGCTTGCCGAACGAATTCGGTATTCGCGGCCGGCTATTCACCGACGCGGGTAGCGTCGGTGAAAATGATAAGTCGTTTGCATCGGTGACGGATACCGGGGCGCTAAGGATGTCTGTGGGAACCGGAATTACATGGGATTCGCCGTTTGGACCGGTCAATATTAATATTGCGCAAGCGGTTCTTAAGGAAAATTTCGATCAGACCGAATTATTTAGATTTAGCTTTGGTGCCAGATTTTGATGAAGAAAATGTTTAAATTATTCATATTACCAACCCTGATCGCCGTGACCTCTAGCGGGCTTTCGGCGCAGGGGATGCCTGCAGCAAATATTGGAATTGTTGATGTGCAAAAAGTTTTGCGAGAATCTAAGGCGTCCGAAAGCATTAGGCCAATGGTTGAACGGATGCGGAAGGAGTTTCAGAAAGAGGTCAGTGCCCAAGAACAACGCCTTCGACAGGTGGAGCAGGAACTCAGCAAGCAGAGGGCTATCTTGACACCTGAGGCCTTTGCCCAGAAGCGTCGAAAATTCAGCGCGCAGGCTCGCGATGCACAGGCAGGTGTGCAGCGCCGACGCCGCGCGCTTGATCGCGTATTTAACAGTACGAAAAACGAAATTCTAAAAAATCTGATTGTGGTAGCCCGGAAAGTGGTGACAGAGAAAAAATTGAATTTGCTCATCGAAAAACGCTTCGTGTTTATTTCAGAAAACAAATTTGATGTTACGGAAGAAATCATCGAGCGTCTGGATAAACGGCTTCCCAAGGTCAAAATTGATTTCACAAAGATTGAAAAGGGTAATGCCAAGGGCAAGAAATAGCTATGGCACCCGATAGCCGATTTTTCCCGCCACGTGGCCCGTTCTCCGCCGAAGAACTCTCCTCTCTGTCGGGTTCAGAGCTGGCCCGACCAGGTCCTGCCGACACGGTCTTTGGAAATATTGCTGCCCTCCATGATGCGGGCACTGGTGATGTTAGTTTTCTGGATAACAAATTATATAGAGGCCAGCTTCGCAGCACCGGAGCCGGCTGCTGCATAGTGCAGCCAAAAAACGTTGGCTTGGTGCCTGCAGGTGCCGCGGTTCTTAGTTCAGATAATCCCTATCTTGCCTATGCCCGTATTGCAGCAGCATTTCATCCGGACTGGGACGAGATTTATTCTCCCGGGGAAAAGGAGAGCCGGGTTCATCCGAAGACAGTCATTGGGGAGGGAACTGTCATTGCGGCCGGGGCGATCATTGGTCCGGATGTGGAGATTGGCGCGAACTCGCTTATCGCTGCAAACGCCTATATCGGGAGAGGGGTTCGTATTGGCGATAACTGTCGAATTGGTCCAAATGTCAGCATTCGTTTTTCGCTGATCGGCGACAATGTGGTGATTTATGCTGGTGCCCGCATCGGTGAGCCGGGGTTTGGTTTTGCCGTTTCAGAGACCGGACCGTTGAGTGTTCCTCAGGTTGGCCGGGTCCTCATCGGTGATGCAGTCGAAATTGGAGCTAATACGACCATCGACCGAGGAGCGGCGCCGGATACCGTGATAGGTTCAGGAACTAGGATTGATAATCTCGTGCAGATCGGGCACAACGTCGAGATTGGTAAAATGTGTGTTATCGTCGCTCAGGTCGGTATCGCAGGTAGCACGAAGATTGGTGATGGCGTCCAGATTGGTGGGCAGGCGGCGATTTCAGGCCATATGAGAATAGGAGATGGGGCGCGGATAGCTGCCTGTGCAGGTGTTATGAGGAACGTTGGCCCGGATGAAACGGTTGCGGGTACCCCGGCTTTACCAATGAAGCAGTTTTTTCGTCAGGTGGCGGCGCTCTCGCGTTTGGCGCAGAAGAAGGAAAGTTGAATGGACACGATGGAAACCGGTGCCGCCGTAGAAGAGATCGATGTTCATCGAATTATGGAGATGATTCCCCATCGTTATCCGTTTTTGCTGATCGACCGGGTCGTAGATATCGTTCCCGGTGTCAAGGCAACAGGTGTAAAAAACGTTACTATTAACGAACCTTTCTTCGCGGGCCATTTCCCGGAACGGCCTGTTATGCCGGGTGTTTTGATAATCGAAGCGATGGCGCAGACGGCTGCGGTGTTTGTAGTTAATGCGCTTGGTTCTAAGTCGGAAGGAAAATTGGTTTATTTCATGTCCGTTGACGGAGCACGATTCAGGAAGCCGGTAGAGCCTGGAGACCGTCTTCTCGTTGAGGTCACAAAGCTTCGTAGCCGCGGCAATGTATGGAAATTTAGTGGCGAAGCCAAGGTTGATGACCAAGTGGTGGCGGAGGCCACCTACGCGGCCATGATAATGAATGATTGAGTTCTGATGACTGATATTCACTCGACGGCAATCGTCGATCCCGGCGCTAAACTCGGCGAAGGTGTCTCTATCGGTCCGTATTGCATAGTTAATCAGGATGTAGAATTAGGAGATGGGTGCCAGATTCTATCTCACGTCGTTTTAGACGGCCGTACACAGATTGGCCCTAATTGTAGGGTGTTTCCATTCGCATCTATAGGCTCCCATCCTCAGGATTTGAAATACCATGGCGAACCTTCGACGCTCGTGATAGGTGCAAACAATATCTTCCGTGAACATGTAACGGTGAATCCAGGAACCGAAGGCGGTGGTATGGTTACCGCCATAGGAAATAACTGCCTATTCATGATGAGTTCTCACGTTGCACATGATTGCCAGATTGGTAACCATGTGATCATGGTCAACAATGCAACCCTTGCTGGCCATGTCACCGTTGATGACTACGCTATTATTGGTGGTCTGTCGGCTGTTCACCAGTTCTGCCGGATCGGCCGGCATGCCATGGTCGGCGGAATGTCCGGCGTCGAAAATGACGTTATTCCATATGGTTCGGTTATGGGTGATCGCGCACGTCTGAGCGGACTTAATATCGTAGGTCTAAAACGGCGCGGCTTCTCCCGCTCGGACATATCGGCTCTGCGCAAGGCCTACCGTTTGATGTTTGCGGAAGAAGGGACGATGTCAGAGCGGCTCGAAGATGTTGTCGAAAGTTTCTCCGAGCATAAAGCGATTATGGAAATTGTCGATTTTATTCGTTCGGACTCCAGTCGGGCGATCTGTCAGCCAAAAGCTGAGCAAGGTGGGTAAGCTAGGGATTATAGCTGGCGCGGGCGCGCTTCCGGGTCAAGTCATCGCAGCCTGCCGTGAAGCGGGTAGAGACTTCCTCGTCCTTGCATTCGAGGGTAGCGCCGAACCTAATGTAATCGGTAATGCACCCGTTGAGTGGATAAAAATGTCGTCGCTCAGCAAGGCCCTTGAAGGCACGCGCCGAGAAGGTATATCAGAGCTTGTTCTGGTAGGAAAAATACCGAGGCCCAGCGCTCTGGAACTGATGCGGGATGTTCGCTCGGCCAAGTTTTTGGCCAAGGTTGGGACCCGAATGGTCGGAGACGACAATATTCTTTCCGCCGTAGTCAAAGAACTCGAAGAGGCGGAGGGTTTTAAGGTTGTTGGCCCCGAGACGATTATGCAAGACCTGCTAACTACGCCTGGACCGTATGGATATGTGATCCCCACGGATGACGATCTTGCCGATATTCGGAGAGGCATGGACGTTGTGCACAAACTAGGACGGTTGGATATTGGCCAAGCCGCGGTTATTCAGAATGGCTTTGTTATTGGTGTAGAGGGGGCAGAAGGAACCGACCGGCTAATTTTGCGTTGCGCTGAATTCGTGGATCCGGCTCTGTCCGGCGGTGTTCTTGTCAAGGCGGCTAAGCCGACGCAGGACCGGCGTATAGATTTGCCAGCGGTTGGCGTTTCGACTGTAGGGTGTATCGTGGATGCCGGTCTGCGTGGCATAGCTATCGAAGCCGGGGGTACTTTGGTGATCGACCGCGCCGAAGTGGTCCGCGCGGCCGATGCTGCCGGCATATATTTGTTTGGCGTGACGCTGTAACATCGAAGAGCTTTCCGATGACCGGTGACCGTGAAGTTCCACTTGTATGGATCATTGCAGGAGAACCGTCCGGCGACTTCCTGGGCGCTCGGCTGATTGCGTCGTTGCGGGAGCGAACGAACGGGAATATTCGGATCGACGGTGTTGGTGGCGAAGAGATGGGGAATGAAGGCCTCACTAGCCTTTTTCCAATTTCCGACATTGCGGTCATGGGGCTCATCGAGATTATTCCAAGGTTGCCGCTGATTAAGCGGCGTATGCGAGAAACTGTATCGCGTATCCGCGCTGACAAGCCCGATATCGTGATCTCTATCGACGCGCCTGGTTTCTGCTACGATATATGGAAGGGCTTGGGCGATAGTGGAATACCCATCGTACATTATGTTGCTCCTACAGTTTGGGCATGGCGTCCGGGCCGGGCGAAAAAATTTGCTGCAGAACTCGATCATCTATTGGCATTAATGCCTTTTGAGCCACCGTTTTTTGAAAAGGAAGGACTTGATACCACGTTTGTTGGACATCCTGTCTTGGAAGCAACTGCCGGACAGGGGAAAGGCACGGCGTTTAGGGCGGATAAGCTAATCGGCGAAGAGCTGAATGTGGTGACCGTGCTGGCCGGCAGCCGACGTGGGGAAATACGCAAAATGCTGCCGGTTTTCCGATTAGCGTCGCGTCAGATTACTGATCGTTACCCCGAAACGGTTTACGTGTTCCCAACCATTTCTTACCTGAAGGATAATGTTGTTCGGGAAACTGCCGGATGGCCGGGAAGAGTGATTATAGTGGACACGGCGGAGGAGAAATATAATGCGTTTGCGGCGTCCAATGCGGCTATGGCGGCCTCGGGGACCGTTTCCTTGGAGTTGGCGATGGCGGGGGTGCCACATGTGGTGGCATACCGCATGAATGCTCTTACGGTCTTAATTGTGAAAATGTTACATGGTGTAAATCAGAAGTATGCGAACTTGCTGAATATCCTTCTAGACCAGGAGGTGGTGCCGGAGTTCATCCAGGAAAATTGTTCGCCGGATCTGATTGCGGACAGCGTCGGGGAGCTGATCGGTGGTGGAGATGTTTTGGAGCGGCAGAAAGCGCTGATAAAAGAGGCCTTGGAGAGGTTGAGGCCATCTAGTGGAACCCCGAGCGCAGCCGCGTCGGGCGTTGTATTGTCGATCTTAAACGCTCATAAAAACAGGGAGGCAAGCTCTTATGACCACGGTTAACAATAGTTTTCGGTTTCTGCACACGATGATACGGGTAAAAGATGCAGAGAGGTCGATAGATTTCTACCGTAGGCACTTGGGAATGAAAGTTTTGCGTAACAAGGATTTTCCAGAGGGCAAATTCACCAACATTTTTTTGGGCTATGGTGCCGAAAGTGAGAATACCGTCCTTGAACTAACCCATAACTGGGATCAACAAGAGGCCTATACCCACGGCTCGGGATTCGGTCACCTTGCCGTTGGCGTAACAGATATCTATGCGGTTTGCGAGAAAATGGAAAAGGAAGGGGTGAAAATCCCGCGCCGACCGGGGCCAATGAAACACGGTACGACGGTTATAGCTTTCATCGAGGATCCCGACGGCTATAAAATTGAGCTGATAGATAGATCCTGAGTTTGGTACGGGGACTTTAATAAAAACCTGCTAGAGTCAGTGTTTTTTAATCAACGCTTATCAAGCGCGACATAACTACGCTCAGCCTCGCCGATATATAGCTGTCGTGGTCTCCCAATCTTCTGGCCCGGATCTTGTATCATTTCGTTCCACTGGGATACCCAGCCGACAGTGCGCGCGACGGCGAATAATACGGTAAACATTGCTTCCGGAATGCCGATCGCCTTGAAGATGATTCCGGAGTAGAAATCTACGTTCGGATAGAGCTTGCGCTCTACGAAATATTCGTCCTCCAAGGCTATCCTTTCGAGTTCCATGGCGAGTTCTAGCAGAGGTTCATCTTTGACACCGAGCTCTTCGAGTACTTCGTGGCAGGTTTCGCGCATCAGCGTTGCACGTGGGTCGAAGTTTTTGTACACGCGGTGGCCAAAGCCCATCAGTCGGAATGGGTCATCTTTGTCTTTAGCTTTCTTCACGTAATCGGGAATGTTTTTCACATCTCCAATTTCGTTAAGCATTTTCAGAACCGCCTCGTTCGCGCCGCCATGGGCAGGACCCCAGAGGCTAGCTATACCAGCTGCAATACAGGCAAATGGATTGGCGCCTGATGATCCCGCAAGGCGCACCGTTGATGTTGAAGCATTCTGCTCGTGATCGGCGTGGAGGGTGAGGATCCGATCCATTGCGCGTTCGATGGTGGGGCTAACATGGTATTCCTCACAAGGGGTTGCAAACATCATTTGGATGAAGTCGGCTGCGTAGGAAAGATCATTGCGTGGATACATAAACGGTTGGCCGAGCGCGTACTTGTAGGCCCAGGCTGCGATGGTCGGCATCTTAGCGATCAAACGGTATGACGCGATTTCGCGCTGGCGCGGATCCGAAATATCGGTGGAGTCGTGATAGAAGGCTGCCAAACCACCGACAACGCCGCACATTATGGCCATCGGATGAGCGTCGCGGCGGAAGCCATCGTAAAATTTATGAAGCTGTTCATGAACCATCGTGTGATAGGTGATATCATGCACAAAATGGTCTTTCTGATCCCGGTCGGGCAATTCGCCTTTCAGCAATAAGTAGGAAACCTCCGGGAAATCGCAATTTTTTGCGAGGTCTTCAATCCTGTACCCCCGATAAAGAAGAACGCCCTGGTCACCGTCGATATAGGTTATTCTGGAATCGCAGCTGCCTGTTGCCATAAAGCCGGGGTCGAATGTGAAATAATCGAGTTCTGCGTAAAGCTTACGGATATCTATGACCTTGGGTCCAACTGTCCCTTCCAGAAGCGGCATATTCAACTCTTTGCCCGTCGAATGGTCTATCAGTGTCACACTATCTTTCGGGGCGTTGCTGCCAGCATCCTGACTCATGTCGGTGAATCCCTTTTGGTCATCCTGAGGTGTTGCTCGGCTGTGCGGCCAAGGGCATTGCCGATTTGTGACGCGAAAATAGCTGTTTTGGTTTGTTTAATCAAATGCTGCACCGCACAATACGGCTACGGAGGTGCAATCGCATCTTCGATACGGCCAATAGTCTCCTCTTTGCCAAGCACGGCGGCGATTTCGAATATTCCGGGTGATACAGTTGTGCCAGTTAGCGCAATTCGAAGGGGTTGCGCGATTTCGCCGAGCTTTTCGCCAGTATCTTCGATGTGCGATTTAACCAGTTTTTCCAGAACGTCTTGTGTCCAGTCGTCCACTGCCGCGAACTTGGGCAATAAACTGGAGAGACGGGAGCGGCTGGCATAGTCAAAGTTTCTTGTGGCTTTTTCAGAGTAATCTAGCGGTCTAGAAACGCAATAAAATAATGAATTATCAATAAGTTCGGAAACTTTTTGAGCGCGTTGTTTTAACGAATTCATTCCTTCCGAGAGACGCCTCCTTGTTTCGTCGTTAAGCGGTTTCCCGGTCCTCTTTTCAATGTCCGGAGCTATGAGATTTAGGAGTCTTTCGTTGGGACTTGCATCAATATATTTGGCGTTCAGATTGGTCAGCTTGTCGAAATCTATTCTGGAGGCTCCTTTATTGACATCAGCGATTTCAAACCAAGAGGACGCTTCGTCCATGGAGAAGAATTCGTCGTCCCCGTGACTCCACCCAAGTCGGCATAGGTAGTTTAACATCGCTTCCGGCAGGTATCCCATTTCCCGATACGCTTCAATTCCTAGGGCGCCGTGACGTTTGGACAGCTTTGTTCCATCGGGGCCGTGGATAAGCGGGATATGGGCAAATATCGGCGGTTGCCAATCCATCGCCTGAAATATTTGGGTCTGCCGGAAAGCATTGGTTAGATGATCATCACCCCGTATGGCATGCGTCACTCTCATGTCATAATCGTCCACGACGACGGATAGCATGTAGGTGGGTGTTCCGTCCGCGCGCAGCATGATTAGGTCGTCCAAATCGCTGTTGTCTATGGTCACCGTGCCTTGGACGGCGTCTTTTATGATCGTTTTTCCCGACCGCGGGGCACGGAAACGGACGACCGGCTCGATACCTTCAGGTGCATCCGCCGGATCGCGGTCGCGCCACGTCCCGTCGTAACGCACCGACCTCTTCTCTGTCTTCGCTTTTTGACGCATCTCTGCCAGTTCTTCCGGTGTGCAATAGCAGCGGTACGCATGGCCGTGTTCCAATAGTTGCGCTGCTACTTCTGCATGTCGTTCGCGCCGGGAAAATTGGTAGACAGGTGTTTCGTCGGGGCTCAGGCCCAACCACTCTAGGCCGTCTAAAATGGCATTGATGGCTTCTGGGGTGGATCTTTTGCGGTCGGTGTCCTCAATTCTTAGGAGATATTTGCCACCGGTATGGCGTGCGTACAGCCAGTTAAAAAGGGCGGTGCGGGCGCCGCCGAGGTGCAGAAAACCCGTAGGAGACGGTGCAAAACGTGTAACGACGCTCATGGAGCTAAACCCTTGAGTCTGTGATGCGAAAAATCGGGCGCGGTGTAACACATTATTTCCGCTTCGGGTAAATTTAGAATTAGATAAAAGATAGGTGGTGCTATGCCTTTTGCCGTTTCTTACGGGAAGGCTCTGGACTGGTGAGGATACTGCCGGTGGGCGGTACTTTTATTTTGAGCCGTGTTTTAGGGTAAGATAGCCTAGAAATTCTTTCGGCTATTTCTGGATTTAAACCCGGTATTGGTCTCTAATATTGCGTCTCGGTGCAGATGGGTGAACATCGTACTTCCCGAAGAGGGCGTTTCCATAGTTGCTGCTGTGGGCCATTAACCGGACAATTAGAATTAATATAAGTTAACCGGCTCGCATCAATATTTACGGACGAGCCCTACTAGCCGCCCCTGAATGCGGACTTGATCTGGCCCGAAAATTCGAGTTTCGTGTGCTGCATTTGCTGGTTCCAGAGCTACGGAGGCTCCGCGGCGACGAAGTCTCTTGAGCGTCGCCTCATGACCCTCAACCAGAGCAACCACGATTTCGCCGTTGTCGGCTGTATCGGTCCGGTTGATTAATACCACGTCGCCGTCGATAATACCGGCGTCGATCATAGAGTCGCCTTCGATTTCAAGGGCGTAATGATCTCCGCGTCCTAGCAGTCCGGGGGGAACCTCAAAAGACTGGGAATTGTCTCGCAAAGCTTCGATCGGCGTACCTGCCGCAATCTTGCCGTAAAAGGGCAGCTCAACGTTAGTCGCCGCTGGCGTACTGTCATTATCATTGAGATTAGGCTGCTCAAACGAATTGTTGACAATACGGGGTTCGAAAGACCCTTTCGCTGGTGGTTCTTTAATCGTGTTTTGGGGCTTCTTTAGGACTTCTAATGCGCGAGCTTTGTGGGGTAGGCGACGGATGAAACCGCGTTCCTCCAGAGCCGTGATAAGACGATGAATGCCCGATTTAGATTTCAGGTCTAGCGCGTCCTTCATTTCATCGTAGGACGGCGGTATACCTTTGTTGTTGAGATGATTGTCGATGTAGGTTAGGAGTTGATGTTGTTTGCGAGTCAGCATGTAATTTCCCCGTAAGAACGCTAACTAAAAGTGGGAACAAAAGGTAAACATGGTAACATGTTCTAGTTTGGTTCTCATTTGCAGTCAAGAATCAGGCTATTCAGATACTGAAGATGCTGCCTTCGAGGGGGATTATATCGATGCTATCGCCGGCTTTTGCGGCGGGTGCGAACGGAGCACGGACGATCAATGCATCGGAGCGGGCGAAGGTTGCGAACATGGAACTGTCCTGCCTGTTGAAAGGCGTAGCGATCAAGTTGCCGTCGCGGTTTTTCTGGAGTGATGCTCGCAGATAGTCCTCTCGTTCGTCGTTTTCTTCGAGATCGGTGCCAAGTTGGGCGGACGCTAAGCGGGGCAGAACGTCGTCAAGACCCATCAAAGTTTTGAGTGCCGGTGAAAGAAAAATAATGGCACACACCAACGCCGATACTGGATTTCCTGGCAGACCTATTAGATAGGTATTTCCGATGCGCCCAAACATCAGGGGTTTTCCTGGACGCATAGCTATCCGCCAGAAATCGACCTCGAGCCCTAAATCACCAAGGACGCTTTGCACGAGGTCGTGATCGCCGACCGAAGCGCCGCCCGTAGTAACTAAAATATCGCTTCCCACTGCACCAGAAGCTAATGCCCGGAGGCTGTCTTCTTCGTCCGGCGCGATCCCGAGGTCGAGGGGGTCCCCCCCATGAGCTGAAATAAAAGCTGCCAGAGATAAAGCATTGGAACTGACTATCTGGTCTCGACCGAGCGGATCACCGGGCATTGCGATTTCGTCGCCGGTCGCGAGTATTGAGATACGAGGTTTCCGATGCACCATAAGCCACGGTACGTTCATCGCTGCCGCTAGGCCTATATCGCGGGCAGTTAACGTTTTTCCGGCTTTCAGAAGCGTATCGCCGGTCGCGAAATCGAGGCTGGCCGGCCGCACGAAATTGCCCACCGAGGCATCACCATCAATAACGCGGACAGTTTCGCCAGATTGTTCTGTGTTCTCTTGAATGACGATAGTATCGGCGCCTTCCGGTACCGGTGCGCCGGTGAATATGCGGACAGCTTCTCCCGGTCCGACGACACCGCTATAGGCTTGGCCTGCCGGCGCATACCCGATCACCTTCAGCTCCGATGGCGGAGTTGCCACGTCTTCAACCCGAACGGCATACCCATCCATTGCGGAAACGGCCATGGGTGGTTGGCTGCGGCGTGAGACTAGATTTTTTGCCAGCACCCGCCCAAGCCCTTGGGAGAGAGATATCTGCTCGGCGGGCACAGGGGACAATGCATCAATGATGCGGCGTTGCGCGTCGGAGACAGGTAGAAGTTCCTTGTTTCCACTCATGGTGCCTCGTCGGCCCGGTATTCACCTGATTTGCCACCCGCCTTGTGTACCAAGTTGATGTCGGTGATTTGCATGCTGCGGTCTACTGCTTTGCACATGTCATAAACGGTCAGTGCGGCAGCCGAAACGGCCGTCAACGCTTCCATTTCAACGCCTGTCCGTCCGTTGACCCGACAGGTCGCAACGATATCCACGGCGTTGCGGCTATCGTCACAGGTTATATTGACGTCGACTTTATTCAGTGCCAGCGGATGGCAAAGTGGGATCATTTCGGCGGTGCGTTTGGCGGCCATGATGCCAGCCAACCGCGCAACAGAAATAACGTCGCCCTTTTTGACTGACCCGTCGACGATCAATTTCAAAGTTTCTGGTTCCATGAGAACTGACCCCTGCGCGGTCGCTGTCCGGTCTGTGATATTCTTGTCTGAGATGTCGACCATCTGCGCTTTGCCGTCTTCACCGATATGGGTAAGCTTGGACATTATTCTGCGGCCCGCATCCGGTTCTGACTGTCAAGCAATCGCCGCGTGGCGGCCTCTATATCGTGCTGACGCATCAGTGATTCCCCGATCAGAAAGCAGCGCGCCCCGACATCATACATGGATGCTAAATCCTCAGGTGTGTAGAGCCCGCTTTCGCTGACCAAAAGCCGATCTGTCTCGACCACGCGCGGAGCCAACTGCCGGGTCGTTTGAACGTCAGTCTTCAGGGTCTTGAGATTGCGGTTGTTAATGCCGAGAAGTGGGGACTTGAGAGCCATCGCTCGATCCAATTCCTCGGTATTGTGGATCTCGATCAATACGTCCATTCCCCAATCGAAAGCAGCACTTTCCAATTCGGAAGCGAGCCCGTCATCTAGAGCGGCAATGATCAATAGGATGCAGTCGGCACCTAACGCACGCGCTTCCGTGATCTGGTATGGGTCGATTATGAAGTCCTTGCGGATAACCGGTAGCGACACCGCACTGCGGGCCGCCACGAGGTCGTCGTCGGCGCCTTGGAAGTAGGGAACATCCGTCAAAACGGACACACAGCTCGCGCCTCCTCGTTCATAGGCCGCCGCGATTAAAGGTGGATTGAAATCTTTTCGTATAAGACCCTTGCTGGGGGATGCTTTCTTAACTTCCGCAATAAGGCCATATTCTCCGTTGGAAGTGACTGTTTTGAGCGCGTTGTAGAATCCACGGGGTGGCGTCGCCTGCCTAGCGGAGAGCTCTATATCGGCAAGTGGTCGTTTTATTTTTGACGCGGCGATATGGTCCGCCTTGTCAGCGCAAATCTTGGTCAGGGCATCACTCATCACCTTGCTCCTCCTCGGGATCGGATGCAGGCTCATGGGAAATCTCTATCATCCGATCCAGGGCAGCCCGCGCTT
Source organism: Pseudomonadota bacterium (assembly GCA_036339975.1). GTDB lineage: Bacteria > Pseudomonadota > Alphaproteobacteria > MPNO01 > UBA830 > UBA830. The sequence goes on from JAYYZV010000152.1 coordinate 16,877, forward strand.
GGCCATTGTCTATTGACGCTGCGGCTATCTCAGCGCCTTCCTTCAGGTTTGCCGCCTTCCCGGCAATTATCAATGCGGCGGCTGAAGTAAATAATACAGTATTGCGGTAGGCGTTCGCCTTACCATCAAGTAAATTTGTCAATGCTTCGGCGTTGAACTCTGCGTCACCGCCTTTAAGTTGAGCAATATCGCATGTTTCAAGCCCGGCGTCGGCGGGTGCTATCTCTATGGTCTTCACCTCCCCGGCGTCCAGTGTTGCGACCTTGGCCGGACCATTGGTCGCCAATTCATCCAACCCGCCCGTGCCGTGGACAACCCAAGCCTTTTTTGTGCCCAATTCACTCAGTACCCGGGCAACTGGTTCAACCCACTCAGGAGCAAATACGCCTACCAAGAGGCTGTCGACCATCGCTGGATTCGACAACGGGCCCAACATATTGAATACCGTTCGGATAGCTAGTTCGACCCTAGGCCCGGCGACATGACGCGTCGCACTGTGGTGTCTCGGCGCCATCATGAAACCAATATGAGCTTCCGCGATCGATTTTTCGATGAGCCGAATATCCGCGTCGATATTGACGCCGAGCGCCATTAGGACATCCGCGGCACCGGATCTCGATGACAGCGCGCGATTACC
>JAYYZV010000153.1:0-9460 GCA_036339975.1 Pseudomonadota bacterium
GTCGCGGGCGCGATAATTAGGCGAAATTCAATCATCGCTATGAGCATTGATACTGCGTGCGGGGAATAATCCCCAATTAGTATTGCAACGTCCCCAGGCTTAAAGCCTTCTTCCAAGAGACGATCTCGACACCGATCGACATGCTTGATGAAATCCGACTGCGTCTCCGGCATGTCGTTCCAAATCAGGCACTCACCATCGTCGGCATTTCGTCTGACTTGTTGAACGAAATCAAACAGTGACGTATCCGCGTTGTTCATGGAACGATGGCCAAACTGGCCCCCCATAAAAGGCCCACGCCAAATCCGCATAGCACGATCCTCTGGCCGCTTTCGATAAGCCCTTCGTCCGAAGCCATTTTGTAGACGGCCGGAATTGACGAGGAGACGAGGTTCCCGGTATTCGCCATCCGATTCAAGACCCGGTCCGATGAGAGACCAAGGGATTTCGTTATAGACGAGAGCGCCACTGAACTCGCTTGGTGAAATATGAATAAGTCGACATCTCCAACAGTCAGACCGTTTTTCGCTAGAAGACCAAGCACTGCTTGTGGGACAGCAGAATTGAAAAATGTGAGAACTTGGAAGCCTTGCATCGTGATTTGCTCTGCGTTTCTCACATTCCCACTTTGGTCTCGGACTTGCTCTTTTGTCGATGCATCTGTGGGCTGCCGCATGCCGCCGGCGGGCACGTAAAAACGTCGGAAGTGCTTGCCGTTGGCGCCAAAAACCGTATCCACGATGCCTGTACCGGGTACTGAAGAGCCGATAATCGTGGCTGCCGCACCATCACCAAATAAAACCCGCGTGGCACGATCTCCCGGCGAAATAAAGCGGGAATAGGTGTCACCCGTTACCAGGAGAAATCGTTTTGCATTGCCCGAAAGGATGAAATTTCGCGCGACATCTAAGGAATGGATAAAACCCGAACACCCCATATTGATGTCCAAAGCAATAATGTCCTGTGGCAGAGCTAAGCGGTCATGCAGTAGTGCGGCATTGGAGGGAATTGGATAATCTGGCGTTTCGGTACAAAATATTAAACCATCGACGGACTCGATAAGGCCCGGATTGGCTGTCGCAAGCTGTCGGCAAGCAAGTTCTCCAAGATCGAGCGCCGTCTCGTCTTCGGCTGCGATATGCCGCTGAAACACGCCAGTGCGTTCCTCAAGGTGAGGCATATCCCAGTCGGGATTTTCAGACTGCAAATCGCGATTCGTGACGACACGATGTGGCAGGGCAATTTGGATAGCTTCGAGAAATGCCGTCATTTAAGTTAGATCGCGACTAAGGATTGCGCTTTCAATAATTCCAATAACGGAACCGCTTCGCCATGGCCAGGATATGCAGTCAAAGTTGGGGAAAGAGTCTGCAGCCGCCGAATCGAGGCTTTAAGGTCGTCGATATTTCCACCTGGCAAATCAATGCGTCCAACTCCTTCCGGTAACACAGTGTCTCCAGTGAAGATCTTATCGCCAATGATAATGCATACGCTACCGGGCGTATGACCCGGAGTCTCAACAATTTTGAGAGCGAATGAGCGTAAGCTGTCGATTCCAGTGGCATTGATGATGTCGCCGTCCAAAACGGGGGGTGTGATCGGGTTGTTGGGTTCGATGACGAGCTTATAAAGATTAGCCCTACGGATAAGCGATTTATCCTTGCCGCTGCCATAGCACGATATTCCATATTCTTTCGCGATGACTGAGGCGGCTCCAATATGGTCGAAGTGCCCGTGAGTAAGAAGAATTGCCAGCGGGCTCCAACCTTGTTCGGTCAGCAGTGTCTTGATGGAATCCGCATCACTTCCGGGATCAATAAGCAAGGCAGTGCCCTCAGAAGAACCGACGATGTAACAGTTCTGTCTGTAAAGACCATTCTCGAATCTAATTACAGAGGCCGTCATTTGACGCCGCTGAAATAGATCGTCTGATTGGTGATACTGGCCGCCATATCCGATGCGAAGAAATCAATCGCATGTACGATTTCCTCAAGGCTCACGGAGATTGAGCGATTGGCATGCCTGCTCTTCTCGACCAATGCCGCCTTGTCGAGTTCTCGTGCCATCCCACCCTCATCATAAATCGACAGGCCGAGACAGTTGATCGTTATCGACGTATCTTGAGTTTCATTGGATAAGGTGTGCGCTAAGTTCTCCAGTGCCGCTTTTGACGCATTGTACACACTAGAACCAGCACTCGCCGTAGGCACGTTCATTGAAGACAGGCAGACGATACGACCATCGCCGCGTCGCTTCATGTGTTTGATTGATTCACGCAGCAATAGGAAGGAACCAACGATATTGATTTCTGCGAGATTCCTGGCGACAGCACCGCTGGTCAATAGCGCCAAGCTACTGTGCGAAACAGCAGCGCAATGGATCATCAACTTGATGCTTTCTTTCTCTTCGCGAAAGCCTTGAAACAATTTTGTGATTTCTTCGTCATCGGAAATATCGACCTGCTCATGTCGGTAAGTGTCTGACTGAAACGTAGCCGGGCGCCGGCTGAGGCCGATAACGCGCTGTCCAAGCGCACAATAATGCTTTGCTAGTGCGGTACCTAAGCCCGCGCTTGTACCGGAAATCAAAATTTCCTCGGACGCACTCAAAGTCGTCTCCGGTCAGACCGTGTTCAAGGTTTTTTGGAGAAAGGCCGAGAGAGTTGCAACGGTCTTAAACGGCGTATCCTTCATCTCCAATGTTTCTTCGTTAACCAAAACGATAACTTTACCTGTTTGGTTCTCAATCTTTTCTTCAATGGCAACGATAAGGTTGACCAAATCCAGAGAATCTAAGCCTCCGAGCCCAAAAAGGAGCGTCTCCGGACTCTTCTCGATAGTTGTTTCGCGATCGCCCCGAGCGTTCAGGTCATCAATTGCAGCATATATAATTTCTGTTGGAACCAAGCTCATTCACCACATCCTTTCAGGCGCTGAACCAAAGATTAAGAAGCGAAACGATCAGCCGGGACAAGCTGGCTTAATAAACTCGGGTGCGCAATAGTCAGTTGCCACTAGCGTCTGCGATCCATTACGCCAAGTTTTAATGGCAGGAGGTAGGTCAGTCATAAACCAGCTGACATGACCGTCCGGGCCTCCGTAATATCGTGTGCGATCTATTTCGCATTCCGTTGGTACAACATACCTTCGCTGCGATCTGTCTGAATAATCTCAGACACAGTGTTATATAGCAGGTTGGAGTCAATAAGTGCTAATCCATTGCCCACATAGCGGCGGGAGCCAAGAAACAGGCGCTGCTCCGAGAGAAATCGAGCAAGGCCTGAGATATCGGTCACCACATTGTTTTCAATATCTCGAACAAACATTTCGAATGTTTCGTCAGTAAAAATCTTGCCATCGCCGCTATATTTACCTGAAAATGACTTTATATACCGGTAATTTACCCCTTCCGTTTCTTCGACGTGGTGGACAAAAGTAAGACACTCCTCCACCTGAATATCGAGAAATCCGATCTTCCCTCCCATTTCCCGCAAGAGTTCGAAGGGCGAATCGGCACCCAAACCGCTTCTGTTTCTCAAATTTTCAAACTCTCTTGAGCGATTCCCTATGACACAGAACGAATACAGCGGATGCCATGTACGAACTGATTCCTTCATATGCCGCGCAATTTCCGATATTCGCCCCATCTGCGATGGTACTGTCTTAAGATCGTAAGGTTCGCCGGCCGCAAAACTAAAATTAAAAGTGGGCAAAAGTACTGTTCCGTTCGGCCAAAGATCTATCAAGGCCGTCAGGACGCTCTCCGGTTCTGGTGCATAACCGGCTTGGCGGAGTTTCATCAGGGCCGGGAAGACATTGCTGTGCAGTAGCACCGTATCACTCGGCGCGATGAGGCCATCGATATCCCATTGCGACTGAAGGAATTCTGACGGGGACATACCGGTAGAAATCTTGTCGTTTTTTTTGTCGCGAGGCAGAGTATCCTCACAAATAGTTTAGACTCTCTAATTAGACCTTGCAAAGCGCAGGGCCATGCAATTCAAAGAAACGAATGACGCTCGGATCGACGATCCTAAAATTCAGCCCTGATTTTTCTCAGCCGTTTGACGCCGACCTGCAAAATAGCGGTTGGCCGATACGCCCATCGCAGTCGAGAGCGGTCTTCGATGCCTTCGATTCGGCTCTTATTGCCTATTTAGATATCCGCCAAACAGAAAAAATCGACAAAGTGCTTTTGGCCGCATCGGCGCAAGTTTCAGGGCTTGCGCGAACATTGCTTGAACTCGCATTGCTGCATCAACACGCGGCGGAAAGGGGGGTCTCATTCTCTGCTTCAAATTCGGCCTATCAATTTATTGCGGGCGAAACGACAACGTTTAGTCCAACGCTGATATCTCCACCGCCACTACCTTCGGTTCGTGGCAGCTATTCTCGGCGTTTAGCTCGTATGTTTAGCTGGTCAGGACCGCTACGTCTGATACGGGCCGCCATTGAGCGAGAGGAAATTGTCGTCAGCCATAATACGCTTTTGATTGCTGAGCTTCGACGAAACCGGCGTGCACCGCACTATCGTTACGCACAGGAATACTTCATAAATCTTGAAGCTGAACCTGAAGTGTCCGTTGATATTGGCGACCTAGCGGAAGACCTCACTACAGTGATCTTACGTTCAGTTGCACACCTAATCGAACCAACCACACGTCTCCGAACTGCGCTTACAGAAACGTTGAAGCCAACACTCACCGACACAGCCCGGAAAACGCAGCACGCCTCTCATCTCCGGACATTGCCAAAGAAAATTCTGGGAGGTTCCGGAGGTAGTATGCTGGGGCGTATTCTCGGTCTTGAAGTATTGAGCCGCGGCGGCGATGTCACTCGTTTCGATCACGGCGGGACTCCGGTGACCGTGCCTCAAGGCATCCCGTACTATCTGATTGAGATGCTTCCCACGACTCGTTTCATTACTTTTTCAAACACGGCCGTGAAACATCTCGAATCAAATGCCCTCGGACTATCCGGGACAAAATTTTCGATGCCAAAAATACAACCCGGCGCGGGTGATCCGACCTTCGATATTCGGTTGCCATCGATACCGCCTCCGCAGGACCGCAGAAAGATACGCGTCCTATATCTTAACACCGCCTTCCGGGGCATCTGGCAATATCCGACGCCGCTCTTATCGGATCAGGTGTATCTGGAGTTTCAACTGCACGTTCTTTCCAGCTTGAGGCGGGAATTCGAAACCGTGGCGCTGCGGCCGCATCCAGAGGGGGTTTTACGTGGGTACGAACATCCACTGGCTGAACGCCTGAAGGTAGAGACACGACCCCTATCGACGGCACTTCAGGACTACGATGTGTTTGTCTTCGATTATCGCCGTACTTCGTCACTTTGGCAGACCGTTTGTACGGACCGGGGTGTGGTCTTCATTGACCTCGATCTTGACCCAATCAATGATCCTTGCCGCAAGGGGTTCCATGATCGGGTCGAAAGCATCAATGCCCATTTTGATGAAGATAATCAACCATATATCAGTCAGGCACAGCTCAGTTTGGCGGTTGAACGCTGTCTTGAAAAGCGTGACCCAAGTTTCTTTCGCGAATTATTACTCGCCGGATAGCCTCGGTGTTCAGTCCGGCGCTTGAGCCGTTTCCAGTAAACCGTGCTCGCGTAACTCATTGACACAACGCGCAATATCAGAGATTGGGCGGTCGAGGAGGTCCGCAATATCCAACAGACTGTTTTCCCCATCGCAATAGGCGAGAATATCCATCCGCAGTCTCGGATCCCCCTTGTAGGTCCGATCCCAAATTTCCTTATAAAGTCCGCGCCGACCAAGCTGGACTTCGCACAGCATCGAGGCACGAAAAATTTCATCGTCTTCTATCGCGTCGATGCAAGCTTCAACCATCGCCAGACTATCACCCAAAGCTTTCGGTGAAATGAAACCCATATTGTCCAGCGACGTGTGGTACTCTGGATATGTTCGGAATTTTGAGCGTGTGAGAACTACGACAGGTAAGTCTACGCCAGGAGCGCAGTATTGTCTCTCGTCACTGCCGCGGTCCAAATACGAATAGGTGATAAAGTTTGGGTCTATGTGCTGCAGCACGTGCTTAGCTACACGGTCGGTGTAGGTGTCGCCCTTGCGAGAAGCGAGGTAAGAGTAGCAACGATCATCACCAATACATGTCAAAACAAAGCCCGCAATAACCTTCTCACGAAGGGTATTAATATTTGCGCTAATGAAGGCAATTGCGCCGATCGTCTCCGGGACGAAAACAAAGCGGTACGAGAACCTTCGTTTATCTCGTTGTACTACGGCTTTGGCCAAATAAGTCGCTAATACGGGACCGGAAAGTTCGTTATTCGCCATCGAAGGATGACAAACGTTGACCGAAATGAGAATTTCTTCCGGAGAACGACCGGGGATAAAAAGCTCCCCATAATTCAATTCTCCGGGGCTCAGTGTGCTCTCAATTTTTGCGTGGTAAATTCCATCTTTAAGCGATTTTCGCACCCGATCTGTTAGGCAAAAGCCCCACTGACGATCGAAATAGGTTGTTACGTAAGGTATGGCGTCTGATTGCTCCGGGATGGAATAAAGGTGTGATTGAAGGTCTGTAAGCGAGAGCATCATGTCGACCGGGACCGAATAATTAACAACATGCAAATTACTTGATTGGAAGTCAGCAACTACGGTGCCATCAGGCGCGGTTAATGTCGCGCTTGAGATATTCCACTCGTCTGGAACCACCCAATCAAAGCATGCTGTTCCCGACGGCACAGCGTGAACAATCAATTCAGGCAATTCTTTCTGAATTCGCAACAAAGTCTTGCGCAATCCATCGCCCGTTATGCTGCGGCAGTATGGAAACAGTTCCTCTGCGAGTTCGTACATCAAACGGCTGGTCTCGGCTCTACTTGAGGGTTTGATTGAGCCCTTCATTCTCACGACATCCTCACTTCATCCTCTAACCAAAGAAGCCGCAATCTCATTAAGCGCTGATTGGGTATACAACAAGGGTTCACAAACATATGCCTCTTTGCGGATGGGGTTGGGTTCGAACCCACGATAGGCGTAATCCTAAGCCGGTTCTCAAGAACTATAAAAGGAACGCCACATATTAATATAGTTTCATTATATAATGGTATTGGTCACTCAGCAGTCATGTTTTGGTCACCAAAACTAACACTAATGTGATCAAAAATTCTTATATCGATGATATACCCTCAGATCGTATCGGTCACACCGAGTGCGGTTGAAAGTTTTTCGCATTGGTCTGAGCGTAGAAAGGAACTTTATCAGAATCTGGCTGGACTACCTCTTCGCTTGCGGCGCCGCCGAGTCTGTCTTCGGAACCTGCGTGACTTTCTCGCCGTCGATGATTGCGCTCTGCCTGGGCCGGACATGCCGGAGCTGCACTTGTCCAAGCCGGGCGTGGTGCACTGATACTCCCTCACGACGGATACTGGTGAATCGTCCCGTCGCTCGTTAAAACGTTTCCCAACGCAGAAACTATTGCGGCACCGAGATAGCAGTCGCCGCAACATTGGGGAGATAGAGCATGCTGATTGCGGGAGATTGGTCGGAAAGCCGAAGCGGGGGCGTGTTTGAAGTAAAAAACCCAGCAAACGGAGAGGTTATTACGGAGCTGCCGGACGGTGGCCGAACGGACGCCGCCCGCGCAATCGATGCTGCCTATGGCGCCTTCCCGGCGTGGGCCGCGGCGACCGCATACGACCGCTCAGCTATTCTTTATCGCGCCTGGCAGCTGATGATCGAGCGCAAGGATCATCTTGCTCGCACTATGACGGTAGAGCAGGGAAAGCCGCTACGCGCCGCCATAACGGAGGTGCAGTACGCCGCGGACTTCCTGCTATGGTTCGCCGAAGAAGCAAAACGCGTCTACGGTGAGACCATACCGTCGGCACGACCGGATCAAAGGTTCATCGTCATGCACCAGCCGGTCGGCGTCGTCGCGGCAGTAACGCCTTGGAACTATCCGGTCTCGATGATCACGCGCAAGGTTGGCCCGGCACTGGCTGCCGGCTGCACCGTCGTGCTGAAGCCCGCAGAAGCCACGCCGCTCTGCGCCATCGAGACATTCAAGGTCCTGGAGGAAGCCGGTGTCCCAAAAGGGGTCATCAACCTAGTGACCGCAAAAGACCCCTCGCCGATCGGCGAGGAGTTCGTCACCAACCCAAAAGTTGCCAAACTAACTTTCACCGGTTCGACGGCAGTCGGCAAGATGCTCGCCGGCAAGGCTGCGGCGAACATGAAGCGCGTGTCCTGCGAACTCGGCGGCCACGCTCCGTTCCTGGTATTTGAAGACGCCAACCCCGTCCACGCCGCCAAGGGCGCGCAGCTCGTGAAATTTCTGAATACGGGACAAGCGTGCATAAGTCCCAACCGCATGTACGTCGCGGAGAGCCTCGTTAAAGACTTTATAGGCACCCTAAAGGAGCGGGTTTCCAAAATGAAAGCCGGCAGCGGGTTCGAGGAGGGCGTTACCATAGGGCCGCTCGTCAATGAGGCGGCCGTCGCCAAGGTCGAGAGCCAAATCGAGGACGCCAAAGCCAACGGCGCCGAGGTCGTCTGTGGTGGAAGTCGGCTAACCGACGGCGATCTCGGTCGTGGCCACTTCTTTGCACCGACCGTGCTTAACGGTGTCACGTCGAAAATGCGTATTTACCGCGAAGAGACCTTCGGCCCTGTGGCCCCTGTCATCCCGTTTGCGGACGAGCAGGAGGCTCTGGCGCTCGCCAACGACACCCATTATGGCCTTGCGGCCTATGTATATACGCAGAACATTGCCCGGGCGATGCGGATGTTCGAGGGTCTTAATTTTGGCATTATCGGGATCAACGACATCAACCCGGCCTCTGCTGCAGCACCCTTTGGGGGCATGAAGGACAGCGGTCTTGGCCGGGAAGGCAGCCGCGAAGGTATTGTCGAATACCTAGAGACCAAGGTTGGCGGTTTCTCGATCTGACGAACCCTGTCAGAACAACGCCGCAACCTCGTCGTCTGTTGGGAATCGCCCTACTTCATGACGCGAGAAGATAAACTTGACCACAAAGGCGATATCGAAATGGCCGGGACGCGCCGGTATCAGGTCGAAAACGGTAACACCCCTGACTTCTATTTACGCATTATCAAGGAGGGTGCGTTCCTTGTAGTCTCACGACCGACAGAATCGAATTTCCACTTTCATCAGTTCATCCCCTGCCAGAAAACCGCCGCACCGGAACCGAAGGGTCACCCGGCGGGAAGAGCGTCGCGCAGAAAATTGCCGGCATCTACGGCATTCGAGCTCAGCCAGTTTGATAACAGCGCTTAAAGATGACCGTCAGGCAAGATTTGCTCTGCAGCAGCATTCGCCTCGACAACTCGGCCGCTCTCTATCTCGACGATCAACGACGCCGACGCTCACGCACCGAATACGGAAACGTCGCCCTTTTTAGTTTGCCTACCTGTGTTCTATAAGTCGCGCATC
>JAYYZV010000154.1:0-42306 GCA_036339975.1 Pseudomonadota bacterium
TCAACCGCTATAAGAAATTCGCGGAATTCCTAAAAACGCAGGGGCTGATCAAGAATACTCCGCCGTTGTCGGAATTCGCGGTTGAGTTGGGGCAACAGACCACCCGCTAACGATCAGGTTGATACCTTAAAACCAAACAAGCCGGTCACCCTATTTAAATCGAGTCAATTGCCCTGATGGCTGTCGCCTGGGAACCCTTAGGGCCATCCGACAGTCGAACTTCTACAGTCTGCCCAGCAATCAAATTATTTAGCCCGGCCTGACGCAGGATAACCATATGGACAAAAACATCACCATCGGTACCGACGGGGCATACAAAGCCATACCCCTTGTGCGGGTTGAACCATTTAACCGTCGCGGTCACAAATTCACCGCTTTCGTCCTCCTCGGGGGATGCCATGTGGTCAAAAGGTGAGGGCGGGCCCTCGAGGTTTTCTTCCGTGGCAGTAGATACATCCACTGTTTCCACTGTCAGGCATTGCATGCCTTTGGCACCTTTGACGGCGATACACTCGATTGTCGCACCCGGCGGAAGCTGTTCATATCCAGCCTGCCTAAGCACAGTCATGTGCAAAAAAATGTCCGACGAACCGTCTTCCGGAGATACAAACCCGTATCCCCGAACGAGATTAAACCATTTTACGGTGCCCTTTACTCGCGTCGATTCGACGGATTCCGGAACCGTTGCGTCGTCGCCCAACACCTAAAACTCCCCACCAGCAGCAACAGGGATTAGTATCGCTTTCAAAGCTGGTAGTTGTAAATGCATAAGATCTTTTTTTTGGCGTTGGAGATATCCAGCTTCGCATTAAGAGTATCTATTGAAATGCGCCCGAGGGCCTTATAGTTTTGTGACAGCTGTTCCGTTGGGGCGGTTCATGAGGAATGATCAGCGCAATGCGGATCTACGAAGTTATATATAAGAACGGGGCTTCGCGTTGGTGCACGCGGTTTCATTAGGACTAATCCTTTTTGCGAGCTGGCTTCTGATGTCCGGCGTTTTTCTGCCGTTCATCATCTTGCTTGGGATTTTTTCATCCGTCGTCGTGGTTTTCATAGCGATGAGAATGGATGTCGTCGACCATGAGGCAGTGCCTCTTCACATCACGCTCCGTGCGCTCCTCTACTGGCCTTGGCTAATTTGGGAAATCGTGAAGGCTAACATCGACGTAACCAAACGCGTCCTCGGTCTGGCGCCGATCTCTCCAACAATGGTGCAAATCAAAGGAACCCAGAAAACAGACCTCGGGCTGGTGACCTTTGCAAATTCGATCACCCTAACGCCTGGCACAATTTCGATTGATCTAGAGAGCGACGGCCATATCCTCGTCCATGCGATTTCCCGGGAAGGTGCCGAAGCCCTCGCCAACGGCGAAATGGACCGCCGCGTCACCGAAATGGAGGACGCGTGATTATTTACACAGCGGCCACAATCGCCATAATCGTTGCGATGGCCCTCGCCCTAATTCGGGCCTTCGTGGGGCCAACGCTGTACGATCGTATTTTAGCGGTAAATATGTTCGGTACCAAAACCGTACTAATCATCGCAGTCCTTGGGTTTTTGATGGGCCGCCCCGATTTCCTCGATATCGCACTGGTATACGCACTAATTAACTTTATCGGCGTAATCGCCCTGCTGAAGTATTTTAAATACGGAAGTCTTTCCATCGGACCAGATGAAGAAAAGAATGGCGATGGCCCGTCGGGCGTGGAAAAATCTTGATGGAACAAATTCTGTCTATTCTGTCCTGGATATGTCTGATCGGCGGGTCATTTTTTATTTTGGTTGGCGCCATCGGCATGTTGCGCATGCCCGACCTGTACACCCGGAGCCACGCAGCAGGGATCACCGACACTATGGGCGCAATACTAATCATAGTCGGTCTGATGTTTCAGGCGGGGGCCACCCTAGTAACCGTCAAATTGATCTTCATTCTCATTTTTCTGCTATTTACCAGCCCGGCGGCGTCTCACGCTCTAAATAATACTGCCTGGTCAAACGGGCTACGACCAAAACTCGACAGCGACGCGCCAATCAAACAGCCTAATGAAACAGACGGGAAAGATTAAGGCGGACTTTTGATGGATACTTGGGTCGACATTGTTATCCTCGCCCTGATGGCCGTCACGGTTTTCGGGATAGTAGTTATGCGCAACCTGCTGTCTGTCGTCATGCTTAGCGGTATATACAGCCTTCTGGCAGCATCAATATTTGTCGTCATGGACGCTGTCGACGTTGCCTTCACCGAAGCAGCGGTCGGCGCTGGTATTTCTACTATTCTGTTCATCGGCACCCTCGCGTTGACAACGCGGATTGAAAAAAAACCGGCGCACGCACCTCTTCTACCGCTGATTGTTGTCTGCATCACTGGCGCGGTTCTTATTTTTGGCACTCTGGATGCCGCCGTTTACGGTGACCCACAATCAGCCGCGATGCAGGATGTTGCGCCTTACTATCTGGAGAATACAAAAAAGCATACCGGCATTCCGAATGTTGTAACGGCAGTTCTGGCAAGCTATCGCGGGTATGACACCCTCGGTGAGGTAGTTGTCATTTTTACGGCAGGTATCGGTGTCATCCTGCTGCTGGGCAGCTGGCGGAGAGGACTGGGCAGACTGCTCCCTCACAAAGATGACAATGCATGAAAGAATATCTGATCCTCCGCGTAATCACTAAGCTTTTGCTGCCGTTCATTCTACTATTCGGACTCTATGTTCAATTTCACGGGGATTTTGGGCCAGGTGGCGGGTTTCAAGCCGGCGTGATCTTTGCTGCCGGGTTTGTTCTGTATTCGATGGTGTTCGGCGTGAAGGCTGCTCGCCGCATGTTGCCCACGGGTATTCTCCGCGCCGGCATCGCGGGTGGCGTCTTGATATATGCTCTGGTCGGGGTCGCAAACCTAATACTGGGAGAGAACTACTTGAATTACTCGCCTCTCGCGGACAGCCAGAAGGAAGGGCAGCATCTGGGCATTTTTCTGGTCGAGTTAGGAGTTGGCATCACCGTCGCATCCGTGATGATGAGCGTTTTCTTCACCTTCGCTACTTGGCGGGAAGACTAGAGTACGTCGTATGATCAGCTGGGACCTAATCGTTGGACATTATAATTATTGGATCGCCATTTTTTTGGCGATGGCGGGCCTATATATCGTTATCGCGCGTGGCAACCTGATTAAGAAGCTAGTTGGGCTGAACGTGTTCCAGTCATCGGTATTTGTCCTTTATATCTCATTCGCCAAGGTAGAAGGGGGGACAGCCCCGATCCTGTTGAAAGGCGTCGATGTGTATTCCAACCCTCTACCGCACGTACTTATCCTGACCGCCATCGTCGTCGGCGTCGCGACGACGGCACTCGGTCTCGCCCTTGTAGTGCGTATCCGGAAGGAATATGCGACGATCGAGGAAGATGACATTCACTCTCAGGACGAGAGCATGTGATGTTGTCCACGCATCTCCCTGCTCTGGTTATAATCATTCCGTTGATTTGCGCTCCCTTATGCGTTCTGCTGCATCGGAAAGACTGGGCGTTCGGCGTGGCATTACTGGCGACGTGGGCTTCCTTTACCTGTTCTATCCTCCTGACGTTGCAGGTTATGGAGACTGGGACGATTTCGTATGCGATGGGCGGCTGGCAGCCACCTTACGGGATAGAAATCCGGCTGGACGCATTAAACGTCTTCGTTCTCCTGATCGTGTCCGGAATTGGCTCGGTCGTGACCCCGTATGCACGGAATTCGCTTCTCCTCGAATATATCGAAGAACGCGCTCATATGTTTTTCTGCGCCTACCTCCTATGCCTGTGTGGCCTTATGGGCGTCGCGGTCACCGGAGACGCATTCAACCTTTTCGTTTTTCTTGAGATTTCTTCTCTATCTTCATACGTGCTGATCGCATTGGGCTCTGATCGTCGCGCACTTACGGCGGCATATCAGTATCTGGTAATGGGAACCATAGGCGCAACATTCATCGTGATTGCCATCGGGCTGCTCTATCAGGCAACCGGCACTCTCAATATGGCCGATATTGCCAAAAGACTTCCCGAAGCGGGTTACACAAATAGAACCGTAATTGCGGCATTCGCATTTCTCGTGATCGGTGCCGCGCTCAAGATTGCGCTTTTCCCGCTTCATCAGTGGCTACCCAACGCCTACACTTACGCTCCAAATATTGTTTCAGCATTTCTCGCCGCGACAGCAACCAAAGTCTCCGTATACATTCTTCTCCGTTTTATATTTTCTGTTTTCGGCGTCGAATTTTCGTTCGGCACGCTGCCGACTGCCCTGCCCCTAATGATACTCGCTGGTCTGGCGATGTTCCTGCCATCGATCGTCGCCTGTTTCCAAATGAACGTGAAACGGGTTCTCGCGTACTCCTCGGTAGCGCAGATCGGATACATGATTCTCGGCCTCACTTTTGTCAGCGTGGCAGGGCTGACCGCCAGCATCCTCCATCTCTTCAACCATGCCCTGATGAAAGGCGCGTTATTCCTTGTGCTCGGCGCAGTTTTCTACCGCATCGGTTCATGTAATATTGATCGTATGGCGGGCCTCGCCAGACAAATGCCCTGGACAATGGCGGCCTTCGTCGGCGGTGGTTTGAGCCTAGTAGGCATTCCATTGACGGCAGGATTTATCTCGAAGTGGTACCTTATCCTAGCAGCGCTTGAAAAAGGCTGGTGGTACGTCGCCATTCTTATAGTCATTAGCTCGTTAATCGCCGTGATCTACGTGTGGCGGGTAATTGAGGCGGCCTATTTTCGAGAAGCCCCGGATGATCTCAAGAATGTTAAGGAGGCACCCATGAGCCTCTTGCTGCCGGCTTGGATCATGGTAATTGCTAATTTCTACTTTGGAATCGAGACGTCGGTTTCCGTCGGCATCTCCGAAATAGCCGCTCAGGCATTAATGGGAGGCGGCTGATGGACGTGCAAGATTTCATCGCCCTTGCGATGCTATTACCGCTGATCGGCACCATCTTGATCTGGATGTCGGGATCGCGCCCCAATCAGCGTGAAGTCGTCACCGTGGTCACAGCTATCCTCACATTTTTATGTGTACTACAGGTTCTACCGTCAGTTCTTGCCGGTGAAAACCCGACACTTGTGGTTACCGAAATTGTTCCTGGCCTGCCGTTCGCCTTCGTGGTCGAACCGCTGGGTATGATGTTCGCGATGATCGCCTCATTTCTGTGGATTATCACCTCTTTCTACGCCATCGGTTACATGCGCGGACATAACGAACCAAATCAGACGCGGTTCTATATGTGTTTTGCCATTGCAATCTCCAGCGCGATCGCTGTCGCGTTCGCGGGCAACATGTTTACGTTGTTTGTTGCATATGAAGTGCTGACGTTGTCCACATACCCTCTGGTGGCACACAATCAGAACGAAGAGGCCAAACGCGCAGGCCGGACGTATCTCGGTATTCTGCTATCGACATCTGTAGGGTTACTATTGGTCGCAATTCTGTGGACATGGTTTGCTGCAGGTACTCTAGACTTCACAAAAGGCGGTATCCTCAAGGGTAAAATCGACGACGGTCTCGTAATCGTCATGTTATTCCTCTATATGTACGGAATTGGCAAGGCGGCCCTAATGCCAATCCACCGCTGGCTGCCAGCCGCGATGGTCGCGCCCACACCGGTCAGTGCCCTGCTGCACGCCGTCGCTGTCGTAAAAGCCGGTGTTTTCACCGTCCTTAAAGTTATCATTTACATATTTGGAGCTGACTTCCTTACGGAGACTGGCGCGAGTGTCTGGCTGATGTATGTCGCGGGCGGCACCGTGTTACTGGCATCGCTCGTTGCGCTCACCAAAGACAATCTCAAGGCTCGGCTTGCTTACTCAACGGTCAGCCAGCTGTCGTACGTTGTTCTGGCCGGCGCATTGGCGACATCCCTAAGCCTTGTCGGTGGTGCGATGCACATTGCAATGCACGCTTTCGGGAAAATCACATTGTTCTTTTGTGCAGGCGCTATCATGGTTGCGACTCACAAAACCGAGATCAGCCAGATGCGGGGTCTTGGCTGGCGAATGCCTTTTACTTTTTCAGCCTTCCTGATCGGCGCTCTGAGTGTGATCGGGCTTCCTCCGCTTGGCGGCTCCTGGAGCAAGTGGTATATCGCGCTCGGGGCGGCTGATGCCGAACAACTCATTTTTATCGCCGTCCTCATGGTCTCGTCTCTTCTTAATATCGCCTACCTAATTCCGGTCTTCGCCCGCGGGTTCTTTGGCCCGCGAGAGGAGGAAGAGGCGCAAATGGCGGACCATCAATCTGAGCATGGGCCGGGGTATACCAAAAGTCGTGGCCGGATCGCTGAAGCACCGTTGTTATGTGTTATTCCGCTCTGGGTCACAGCAATAGGGTGTATCGCTCTATTCCTTTATGCCGACCGCCTCTTTGCCTTGTTGGCACCAATCGTGAAGTGAGGAGTTAGAAATGAAAGATTCCGACCCGAGCACGACGCCAAAACTTCATGGGAAAGCAGCACACTGGTTTGACTACCGGAGAAACGTGGACAAGGTTTACTGGAGCATTGTCGGAATGTGTGCGGTGCTGATGGTGGTTGAACCTTTTTATCACAAGCACCCTTATCTTGGATTTGATGGTAATTTTGGATTTTACGGTTGGTACGGTTTTCTAGCCGGCATCGTACTGGCTCTTGTCGGGCGACAGATGGGTAATGTTCTGGCCCGGTCGGATGATTTTTATAGCGACGCCGCCGGAAAAGGGGAGGACCACGGCTGATGTTCTTCGAACTTCCGCCAGGACTTCTGTTGATACTTGGCGCGCTGTTCTTGCCGTTGCTTCCGGGCACTTGGCGCAAAGCCTATATGGCTTTTTTGCCGCTAGCTGGGTTATGGGCATTAATAGGCGCTGAGCAGGGACTTTTCTGCACATTTACCCTCTTCACATATGAAATTACTCCCGTCCGGATAGACGGCCTAAGCGTCGTTTTCGGCTACATATTTCATATTGCAGCATTACTGAGCGTGATATTTGCCTGGCATAACGACGATATAGTCGAACAGATGGCGGGGCTTTCATACGCCGGCGCCGGTATTGGCGCGGTATTCGCCGGCGACCTAATCACTTTATTCATTTACTGGGAGGCTATGGCAATAACCTCTGTCTTCCTGATCTGGGCGAGGCGCACTGATTCAGCTTACAGAGCCGGTATGCGATACCTAATCATCCAAGTGGGCTCCGGTGTATTACTTTTGTCCGGCGCCATATTGATAGCACACCAGACAGGCTCCATCGCGTTCGATAAGATGACGCTGGGTACCCTTGCAACGTGGCTTATCCTTATCGCTTTCGGAATAAAGTGCGCTTTCCCGTTCTTGCATAACTGGTTACCAGACGCCTACCCTGAAGCCACCGCGACCGGCACCGTCTTCTTGTCGGCTTTTACGACAAAATGTGCCGTCTACGCGCTGGCACGGGGGTTCCCCGGTACAGAACTGTTGATTTACGTGGGGGCGGCAATGGCCGTATTCCCGCTCTTCTACGCCATGATAGAGAATGACCTCCGCAGGGTCCTAGCCTACTCTCTAAACAATCAATTGGGTTTCATGGTAGTGGGTGTCGGGATTGGCTCGGCACTCGCCATAAACGGCGCCGCCGCACACGCCTTTGCCCATATCCTCTATAAAACGCTGCTTTTTATGGCGATGGGCGCGGTGCTTTATCGCGCCGGTACCGTAAGGGCTTCAGAGCTAGGCGGCCTCTACAAGTCGATGCCGTTGACAACGATTTTCTGTATCATCGGTGCAGCATCAATTTCAACGCCACTCTTCGCTGGGTACGTGGGCAAATCCCTTACAATCTCGGCAGTAGCCAAGGGTAGCCACGAGATTGTCTGGCTAGCTCTAATATTTGCCTCTGCCGGCGTCTTTTTGGTGTCTGGCATCAAGGTCGTCTATTTCGCCTTTTTTGGCACGGACTCGGGCAAGCGTTTTAATGAAGCGCCTCCAAATATGCTGATCGGCATGGGGTTAACGACCCTGTTATGTATAGCTATAGGTGTCTATTCCACTTGGCTGTACAATCTTCTGCCGCACGACGTCGATTACCAGCCGTACACCATTGACCACATTGTTAATCAACTGCAACTTTTATTATTTACGGCACTCGCGTTCGCCGTTTTGATACGTTTCAAGCTCTATCCCCCGACAATCAGCTCGATAAACCTCGATTTCGATATAACTTATCGTAAATGGCTACCGGCTATATACAATTTAGGCATCAGGTTCACCGGAGAGGGCTGGAAAAGCATCCTGCGGGACCTCCGCAAAGGGGTACAGCACTTGGTAGCATATATGTTTCGCCACCATGGCCCTGAGGGAATCCTTGCGCGAACATGGCCAACCGGTTCGATGGCGCTCTGGGTCGCGTTTCTACTCGGCGGCATCCTGTTGATTTATTACAGCTGAAAACTGGCTTTGATACCCACAAGAACTACGTGACAGAGTTCATATATGTAGCGGGAATTCGATCATCTCAGGTTGACGGCTGCTTGCATGTCCCTGTCGTAATTGTGTTCCCCGGTCAACTCAGAGACCCTAATTCATCGGCGAGAGCACCACCCAGCGGAGACTATTTTATTAATGCAAGCATTTAAGCGGTAAACTTGAAAGTGTACATTAGAGTTGTATAGACCCACTAAAATTGATTGCCGGGGGGGTGAATAAGATGACAGATTATTGGCTGAATAAGCTGATATTCGAACTGCAGGGGCCCGATGGCCGGGAGCAATGGACTAATCGTCGCGAAGAAGTTATCGCGAAATACGATCTGTCTCTCGATATCCGAACCGCGTTGATTGAAAACGATATTGGAACACTCCTTCCTCACGTAAACCCATACCTTATGCGATTTTTCCTTCTGATGCTGGGGTACGATGACGATCAGTCGATCTCGGTACTGGCTGAATTCCAAACCGAAGAAGATAGGAAGCGTTTAAATGGCTAAAGTCGTAGGCAGTTTTGCAGCTTCACACGCACCGAACATCGCTCGCGCCTGGGATAGGCTGACGGACGAAACACGCGACTGGCTAACTACTCATTACAACGAACTGGGGAATAGAGTTAAGGCGCTCAAACCAGACATTTTAGTAATTCATTCCAACGATCACTGGATCAATTTCTTTCTCGATAATATCCCGGCTTTTCTTGTGGGCATCGGCGATGAACACGACCCACCGCCAGAACCTTTTATGGAGGGGCTCTTTCCCAAAGAAAATTTGCCCGGACACGCTGCCCTGGGAAGGCACATCTTGGAGTTCGCGATGAACTCGGACTTCGACCCGTCATACTCGCACCGGGTGAAAATCGATCACGGCATCGGCATCCCGATCTGGAGAATGGGCTTCGACGAGGTCCCGCCAGTGGTTCCGGTCTTTGTCAACTTGGTCGAAAAACCCTTTCCCACGCCAAAGCGCTGCATCGCATGGGGGCACATGATCAGGGAGGCGATCCAGGAGTACCCGGAAGACCTGCGGGTCGTTGTGTTCGGTACCGGTGGCCTAAGTCATTCAATTGGGGAGACGACGATGGGCTGGATCGACGAAAAATTCGACCAAGCGTGCGTCGAGTTGTTCAGATCCGCCTCCGATGACCACCTAGCCGACGAACTCAGCCGAATGCTCTTAGAAACGGGAAACGGCGGCGCCGAGATCCGCTCTTGGTCTATTGCCCACGCTGTCGCGGATGGGCAAGGATTCGATCTGATCGGCTATACTCCTCAGCCTGAAACTCTTATCGGCTGCGGACTTGCGGAATGGAAAATTGCTTCTTAACGGGCCTAAATCATCTTACTTCTCACCAAATTTTTCGACACCAATTTTGCGGGCGAAAGCTCTTTAACTTCCAAAATTTTTGACCCATCTAGGGGGTCGTCTCTTGCCCGTCGGAAGGCAACGCTCTAAGTTCCGGCAAAAGACGAAAGCACACAGAACTGGAGAAATCTGCCATGGAAATGACCGGCGAATACAAAATCCCGGCATCTCAAGAGAAGGTATGGGACGCTCTGAACGATCCTGAAATTCTCGCAAAATGCATCCCTGGTTGTCAGGAACTTAACAAAGACTCCGAAACAGAGCTTTCGGCCACTGTAAAATCGAAAGTCGGACCAGTCTCCGCAACATTCAAAGGAAAGGTTACCATTAGTGAATTGGACCCGCCAAACAGCTACAGAATCTCGGGCGAAGGTTCTGGTGGGGTTGCCGGTTTTGCAAAAGGCGGTGCCGAAGTTAAACTTTCCGGGGCAGATGATGGAACGGTTCTAACATACGTAGCGAATGCACAGGTCGGCGGAAAACTTGCTCAAATTGGATCACGGCTAATAGATTCGACAGCAAAAAAGATGGCAAACGAGTTTTTTGGAAAATTTGCCGAGGAAGTTGGCGGTCCGGTGGATACGGCCGCTACCGAAGATGAGGCAACGGCCGAAGCAACAGTCGATCAGGAGCTTGGTAAGCCGGCCGAGCTAACGCAATCGGCATCGACGACGAATGGCGGCGGTATAAGTCCCGCTGTTTGGGTCGGTGGGCTAATCGCCGCTGTCGTTGTGGTACTATTGATCGTCACGACCTGATCGGAACCAGTATATTGGTTGTTGGGCGCTTGACCTCTTATTTGCCGAGCGCTTAACTGCAACGAGATGCTGGGTTGGGATAGATTTCGTGATTCCGGTCAACGCGCCGAACAAAATCGGCCAGTTCGAACGGATGAAACTGCCAAAAATACAGTGTTTTTGGCTTAATAAGGAGGGCCCTATGACGACAACTGCTGTCTCTATGACGGTGAACGGAAAGCAAGTTTCGGCAGACGTCGAAAACCGTACGCTTTTGGTTCAATATTTACGGGAAAATCTGGGGCTCACCGGCACTCATGTTGGCTGCGACACCTCGCAGTGCGGGGCATGTACGGTTCATATTGACGGGTTGCCAATCAAATCCTGTACAATCCTCGCTCGGCAGGTCGAAGGAGAAGACGTAACCACCATTGAAGGGCTTGCGGACGGGGATACCCTCCACCCAATGCAGGAAGCTTTCCGCGAGAACCACGCTTTACAGTGCGGATTCTGCACGCCGGGAATGGTGATGAGCGCAATCGGCATTGTCGACCGCAATGTCGAGAGCCTAGATGAAAAAACAGTTCGCCACGAATTGGAAGGTAATTTCTGCCGCTGTACCGGCTACCACAATATCGTCAAGGCGATCCTCGCAGCGCATAAAGAAATGACCCCTTGAGTCTGCTGACGAACTGCAACAACGAGAAAACAAGGAACCAGAGAGGTCACCATGTACGATTTCAATTATAAACGCGCGTCATCAGTCGACGATGCTTCATCGAGCATGGCAAGCGTAGACGAAGGAAAGTTCGTCGCCGGGGGCATGACTCTTCTTCCGACTTTAAAGCAACGTTTAGCCAAGCCATCAGACTTAATCGATCTTGCGGACCTCGATGATTTGGTCGGCATAACGGTTGCTGACAGTGCAGTCACGATCGGCGCCATGACACCGCACGCGACAGTTAACGCCTCCGATGAGGTAAAAAATGAGATTCCCGCCTTGTCAAAACTGGCTGGCCTTATCGGGGATCCGATGGTCCGCAATCGGGGTACCATTGGCGGATCAATATCTAATAATGACCCTGCCGCGGACTATCCATCAGCAGTCGTTGGCTTGGGTGCGACCGTCCATACGAACAAACGAGAGATTGCGGGTGACGACTTTTTCACTGGCATGTTCGAAACCGCGCTGGAAGAGGACGAACTTGTTACCAAGGTTGTATTTCCTATCCCGGAAAAAGCAGCTTATATGAAGTTCCCCAACCCGGCGTCCCGATATGCCGTGGTCGGGACATTCGTTAGTCAGGGCCCACAAGGGATCCGTGTAGCAGTAACCGGCGCAGGACCGTGCGTATTCCGTCAGTCCGATATGGAAACCGCACTCGCAGGAAACTTCGCACCGGAAGCAGTTGAGAACATCAAACAGGACGATGAAGACCTGAATAGCGACATTCACGCGAGCGCAGAGTACCGCGCCCATCTTGTTACAATTATGGCGAAACGCGCGGTTGCAGAAGCCAACGGCTAAACCGTTTCCCGCTTTTCCTAGCGCCGACCCAAACTTCTTCCGATGAGAGACCGGATTTTTCTGGTCTCTCCGTCGTTTTTGGTTAGTTTGCAGATAGTTAGTGTAAAACGGTTACCCAAATGACTGAAAACTTACCCTCTTCCGTCGATTCTGTAGTCGACATGTTACGTAACGGACATTACGTAGCCGACAGATCCCTATCGACTGCCCTTTATTTGGCGTTGAAACTTGGTCGGCCGTTGTTTCTCGAAGGTGAGGCCGGCGTCGGTAAGACAGAAATCGGCAAAGTTCTCTCGGAATCTCTTGGCCGCCGACTGATCCGGTTGCAGTGCTACGAAGGCCTAGACGTGGCCTCCGCGGTCTATGAATGGAACTATTCCAAGCAAATGATCGATATCCGAATTGCGGAGGCTTCCGGTCAAAGCGACCGTAAACGAATTGAAGATGATATCTTTTCAGAAAAATTCCTAATTAAGCGCCCCCTACTTCAGGCTCTCGAAGAAAAAGAAGGGAGTGAACCGCCGGTTCTACTTATCGATGAACTAGACCGCACCGACGAGCCGTTCGAAGCCTTCTTGCTCGAAGTGCTTTCCGACTTTCAGGTCACGATCCCGGAGATCGGAACCGTTAAGGCGGCGAAACCACCCCTCGTGATAATAACGTCCAACAGAACACGCGAAATTCACGATGCTATCAAACGCCGCTGCTTTTACTTTTGGGTGGATTACCCTGACGCACAGCGCGAGCTCGAAATCCTGAAGGTAAAAGTTCCAGATGCTCCAGAGAAAATGACAAAGCAGGTAGTCAATTTCGTCCAGCATTTGCGGACCCGGGATCTTTTCAAACTTCCGGGCGTCGCGGAAACGATCGACTGGACGAACGCTTTAATCCAGTTAGACAAAATCGACCTCGATCCCGCAACGGTCAATTCGTCGCTCGGCGTTCTCCTAAAATATCAGGATGATATCGAGAAAATTCAAGGATCTGAAGCAGCGCAGATACTAGATGAAGTAAACGCTGGCATCGCCGGGGGAAATTGATCTTGTATGGCCGAGACACCGACTAATACAAATCTAACTCCCGGTATGCAGCTTCTGGACCGGCTAGACGACAACAAACTCGCGCCTAATATCATGCATTTCGGGCGCGTACTCCGAGCGGCAGGGCTACCTATTGGGCCCGGCAAGATCATCGACGCAACCAACGCTGTGATGGCGGTAGGTATTCAAAGTCGGTCGGATTTTTATTGGGCACTGCACGCCGTCTTTGTGAACCGGCGCGACCAACACGAGCTATTCGATCAAGCATTCCACATTTTTTGGAAAGATCCGAAGCTCCTCGAGCGCATAATGGGCATTCTTTTACCCACCATAGACGGCGGAGAAGAGCCACAACCCGAGGAGCAGCCTCTCAGACGGATCCAAGAAGCACTCAGCCAGAAAGAAGAAGATGGACCGGAACCAGAGCAGGAAGAAGACCAGGAAGAGGAAATCGAACTCGACGCCGCAATGACTGTATCGGAGCGAGAATTGCTGCAGTCTATGGATTTTGAGGAAATGTCCGCCGACGAAATAGAGGCAGCTAAGCGCGCAATCGCAGGAATGCGTCTGCCTATTACCGAAATACCAACCCGCCGTTATCGAGCCAGCTCTCGTCAGGCACGTGTCGATATGCGCGCGTCACTGCGTGCGGCGCTGCGTTCGGGTGCTGGATCTATTCCACTAAAATACAGAAAACGCCGTTCCCGACCGCCACCAATAGTAATATTGTGCGATATTTCCGGCTCCATGAGCCGATATACCCGCATGTTTCTTCACTTCATGCACGCCGTCACGAATGACCGCGATAGGGTTCATACCTTCCTGTTTGGAACCCGTTTAACGAACGTCACCCGCTACCTCCGAAATAGGGACATCGATCTCGCGGTCGAACAAGTGACAGATGCTGTGGAAGACTGGTCCGGCGGGACCCGAATTGGCGAAAGCCTGAATGACTTTAATCGTTTTTGGTCCCGTCGAGTCCTCGGTCAGGGGGCCATAGTCATTTTAATCTCTGATGGATTGGATCGCGACGCAGGTCGAGGCCTCCACACTGAGATCGAGCGGCTCCATAAATCTTGCCGACGACTCATCTGGCTCAATCCTCTACTGCGGTTCGATGGATTTGAGCCCAAGAGCCAAGGCATTCAAACAATTCTACCCTCCGTTGACGAATTTCGTCCGGTGCATAATCTAATGAGCTTGGAAGAACTGATCGACACACTGAACCGCCCGGGCGGTCCCCGCAAACAAGGAGTTCAGGAATGGCTGAAGGAAATGTAGGAAGCGGTCCATTAAGGGACGACGAGGTGTTAAACGAAGCGGCGTTATGGCGCGCTGGCGGAAAGAACGTCGCGCTCGCCACCGTGGTTTCTACCTGGGGATCTTCGCCGCGCCCCGTAGGTAGCCATTTAGCGGTCGATGAAGACGGTAAAATTATCGGATCGGTGTCAGGAGGATGTATCGAGGGTGCGGTCGTAACGGAGGCTATGGAAGTCATGGAGACTGGCGAGCCCAAGGTACTCGAATACGGCGTTACTAACGAACTTGCGTGGGAAGTCGGTCTCGCCTGTGGTGGATCAATTCATGTATATGTCGAGAAAGTCGAATGAAAAAAGAAACATTAGAACAGCTTCTTGATGATCAGGCGGCAAAAAAAGCCGTCGCCTTAGCCACCGATATGGACAACGGCGAGCAAACGCTGGTCTATCGCGAAATGGCCAGCGGCCCCGATGCAGAAAAACAGGAAGTTTTATCGATCACCCGGCAAGCAATCCAAGACAACCGCAGCAAGGTATACGAAATCGACGGGCGCCGGATATTCGTCCAAGTGTTTAACCCGCCTCTAAGAATGTTGATCGTAGGCGCCGTACATATTGCGCAACCCCTTTCGCGCATGGCCTCGGTTGCGGGTTACGACGTTACGGTAATCGACCCACGCGCATCTTTCGCAACAGACGACCGTTTTCCCGGCATCAAACTAAATGGGGAATGGCCGGATGACGCTATGCGGGAACTCGACCCAGACCGACGCACCGCCGTAATAACGCTCACGCACGACCCGAAGCTTGACGACCCCGGTCTGGAAGTCGCATTGAGATCAAATGCTTTTTATATCGGTGCGCTGGGTAGCCGGAAAACCCATGCTGGACGCGTCGAGCGTTTGAGCACCGCAGGTTTTACCGAACGCGAGATCCGACGCATCCATGCGCCTGTTGGCCTGCCCATCGGATCTATTTCGCCTGCAGAGATTGCCATCTCAATACTCGCCCAAATCACGGAAGTCCTGCATCGTAAGATTGAGAAGCGAGCAGCTGCGTGAGCCGAACAGACCGGGCTGACGCATGAAGTTTGGAAAAATCGTTCTCGATGATGCCGAAGGCGCAATCCTTGCGCATTCTCTTCGTCTGGACAACGGCATATTACGGAAAGGGAGGGTGCTTGATAATGGGGATCTGGCTCTCTTAAAGGCGCAAGGCATCCAATCAGTGATTGCGGCACGCTTGGAAGACGGGGACCTGAATGAGAATGAGGCAGCCCTAAAAATTGCCACGGCACTACAAAACGAAGGATTAATAGCGACCGGCGGTAATACGGGACGCGCAAACCTTCGAGCAGAAGCCGGCGGTGTAGCATTGATAGACGCCGAAACCGTTCATCGCCTTAACTCGATCGACGAATCTGTGACGGTCTCAACGGTCCAGCCCTATGACGCTGTTCCAGCGGGCCATGTTATTGCAACTATTAAGATCATTACATTCGGTGTTTCCAGTGACACCGTAGACCTGTGCATCGGCACCGCGCAGGAAGGTGCTCCGCCCATTCGGCTGGCGGCGTACAACTGCCCGAAGGTCGGCTTTGTTCAGACGCTCTTGCCTGGTCTAAAGAAAAACCTTATTGCAAAAGCCAGTCATGCGACCTCGGCGCGTCTGTCAGAGATGAACCTTGAAATTGGAGACGAACGTCACTGCGCTCACGAGAAAGTCGAAATAGCGGAAAACCTGTCAGCACTGAAGGCTGCGGGTTGCGACATTGTCCTTGTTCTTGGGGCTTCCGCGATCGTGGATCGTCGCGACACAGTGCCTTCCGCCGTTGTCCATGCAGGCGGATGTATTGATCATCTTGGTCTTCCGGTGGACCCCGGAAATTTGTTGATGCTTGCCCGCATCGGCGAAATGCGAGTGCTCGGGATACCGGGTTCTGCGAGATCGCCGCGGCTCCACGGATTCGACTGGGTTCTGCGGCGGTTGGTCGCGGGTCTCGACGTAACGTCCACTGATCTGACCCGTATGGGTGTGGGCGGCATGCTGAAGGAAATGCCTGGCCGGCCACTTTCAAGAGAACAAGAGGAACTTGACGACATGGGGGACGGTCTTGCTCCATCCATAGGAGGTATATTGTTAGCGGCGGGCCAATCCCGCCGCATGGGACGAACCAACAAAATGTTGGTCGAAGTCGACGGCACTCCAATGATCGTCCACTCGGCACGCGCAATGCTAGCCAGCAAAGTTGCGCCAGTCGTGGTCGTGTTGGGACATCAGCCCGAATTAGTCGAAAGTGCGCTCAACGGTCTTGACGTGCGTTTCGTGCGCAACCCGCATTATCGGGGCGGCCTGAGTACGTCCCTGCGGACCGGCCTCGACGCTCTTCCACACGAATGCGACGGCGCCGTTGTTGCACTTGCAGATATGCCCAGCATTCGGCCGGAGGATATCGAAATGCTAATCGACGAATTTGATCCAGGGTCGGGCCAGTCTATTATTGTCCCAACCCATGATGGAAAACGGGGAAACCCGGTGCTCTGGGCAAAGAGGTTTTTCGGCGATATCTCTAGGGTGTCCGGCGACGTCGGCGCCCGTCATCTTATCGGTGCAAACGCGGATCAGGTTGTTGAAGTGGCGACTGAGAACCCTGGCGTATTGCTCGATCTGGACACGCCCGAAGCCGTTGCCGAACATAACGGCAAGATATAAACCCCCCCGCCCGATAGCCCTATTTGTCTTGGCTATCGGAAACAAAATTAGGCTGCTACGGCTTTTTTACCCGCTTCAGTATCAAGATAGCTTTTTGGTAGTTCGCGAAAATCGGTCAGCAGGGAACCAAAACCTTCAACTATATCGTCCATGCCATTGGCGCGCATCGCATACCAATATGTCGCGGTATTGATCGCAACTACGGGTTTTTTTAACCAACGTTCGGCCTCTCCTGCCAAACGTGCCATGGCGAGGTTCGTGCCAACCTGAACGATTGCATCGGGGTTATGTTCATTAAGTTCAACAAGGCCATCCATCAATTGCGTTTCCGTCACTTGAGCAATGTTGGCCGGGCTATCACATTTAAGCCCCTTGATCGCCAACACTTCGAAACCGCAATCCTCAAAGAACTTCTTTACGTTCTTATCACCGACCGGCCAGTATGGCGTGATCACGCAAATTTTCTTGATATCACCGTAGCACCGCAGCGCCGCCTGCGAGGCATCCGAACCCATAGCGACACTTCGCCCCGACAGTTCCTTTACCCGTTCCCTAAGCCGGATCGACTCTTCCAGACCATCCCAGAATGTTTCCGCCGACATGCCCATCACTATATAGTCCGGATTGCATGTCATGACGCGTTCGATAGCATTGTCGAATTCTCTCCGGATATTATCCATGAGCGCATTAAATTCCTCATCAGAATTTACTGGCTCATCAGGTATCCAAATCCTGACGGTGTGATTGGTTACGCCGCGCGGCTTCATATCCTCAAATTCCGGCTGAACCGAGGTGTTGGTTGAAGGAACGATAACGCCCCAGTTAGCTCGGTAACCAAGTGAGTCCGGCATATTTCAATCCTCTGACTTTGTGATGTTAGCTTGCTCAGGAGCAAGCCGATCAAGTTCGTCCAAAACATCTTCCAGCGACATCACGTCGCCATATTTCTGATCAATGTCAAAAAGATTTGCTTCGTGCGGGCCATTGGCCCGGTCACCTGAGCATTCCCGGGGAACAATCGGCCGAAAACCGTTTGACATTGCGTCGACCACAGTGGCTCTGACGCAACCTGACGTAGTACAACCGGTTACGATGGCTGTATCAACTCCACGCTGGGCGAGCCAGCCGGTCAGGTCGGTATTACTGAACCCGGACGGATAATGCTTTTCGAGGACACGTTCACCAGGACGCGGTGTAAGTTCTTCAACGACTTCAACTTCTTTACTACCGCGCTTCAGCTTAGCAAGGCCTGGTGATTTTAGGTTGAATACACCATCTTCGGATCCATCTTCGGCATAGACATGGCTTGTAAATACAATCGGCAGGTCCATATGACGCGCGGCAGCCAAAAGCTCCGCCGTATTATCAAGAGCTTCCTGGATATTGCCGCCCCCAAAGGCATCAGGATCGTTAAACCCGTTAATGAAATCGATTACCAAAAGCGCCGGTTTCTTGCCGAACCCAATACGGTTGCCGAAGCCCTGTTTTTCATAAACGGCAACGTCGTCGGCATCGTGAGGATTATCGCTCATAGAATTTTCCCTTCGTTAAATCAGAAACGGTATGAAAAACCGATGATGACGTCATGCGCAGTGTAGCTGTCTGCAGAAATTGTAGCGCCATCAATATGTGGTCCACTGGACACTTCACCGAGGTTTATGTAACGATATCGGAACTCCAAGTCCCAGTTTTTTGAGAACGACCAGATAGAACCGACTGCCAAGTTCCAGGCGAAATTGTCGGTCTCATCGGTACGATCTGTTCCGGTGGCTGCAGTACCCGCAAGATTAGTGCGGGTGACATCGGATACATTCTGCGCCCAACCGATCCCTCCACCTCCAAACACCGCCAAGGTTTCACTCAGTCGGTGATCGTAATAGGCATTCACCAAGACAGCATGAGTTGAAAGCTGGTTTTGATACCCGGCAGTGCCGAGAACCCGGGTATCGAAGTCGAATCTAATTCGGTAGTGATATTCGATCTCCGACCGGATTGGGAGCCCCTTTTTGGCCCAGTTATATCCCAATGCAACCCCAAGCGCGGCAGTCGTATCATCTGTATTCCGTTCTTGAAGGGTCCCGCTGCTAGCAGAAACATCGTCAATCTGCGAAACACTGCCAATCATTAGTAATGAGAGGTAATCACCGGAATGTGATTCTGTCGTTCCGGCCGACTGAGCGTAAACGCTATTTGCAAAGCCCAACAAAGCGCATAGCGCCACGCTGAAAAAGACAGCTCGGACCCACATTTTTTAGCTCCCTTGAAGCAACTGCCATGTCCTATCCCGGCTAAGGGCCAATGTCCAGAAATTGTACCCTTTACGGCACACCAATAGATCTCTGCAATGCAGGATACTGCACCCCCAGCGTAACTCCACGGGCCCCCATGAAGATAAGAAGCGATATCCACAAACCGTGATTACCCCATGCCGGCACCAAAATCAGGCAGGCCGCGATGTATATAATCAATGACATCACCATCGCATTGCGCATTTTCCGGCCCCGAGTAGCGCCCAGGAACACACCATCAAGGACAAACGGAAATACCGCGATCAACGGCATAATCAGCAACCACCTAATATATTCTTGAGCAGCAATCCGCACATCGGCAATGCCAGTCAAAAGGTCAATGATTCCATCGCCAGCAACTAGGTATATAAAAGAAAAGCCGACGGCCGCAAATATTCCCCAAAACATCGCTGCACGGACCGCATCGCGAAATACCTCGCGATCCCGGGCGCCTATCGCCCGGCCGCAAAGCGCCTCCGCTGCGTGAGCAAACCCGTCTAGCACATGAACTATAAAGGTTTGAAAATTTAACAACACCGCATTCGCTGCTAACACCACATTCCCAAATGTCGCGCCTTGCGCGGTAAAATAAGCAAAGGCAGATACCAGGCAGATCGTCCGAATAAAAATATCAATATTCAGGGCCACCGTTCGTCGAATCTTGCCCATCTCGAGGATCTTATTCCTCTGAAAGCTGCCCCCTAGTCGCCGAAGTGTTGGCAAAGCCAACCATATTCCAAACCCCACCGCTACAACATCTGCGATCGCGGTGGCAGCTGCGACACCATGCACCCCCCAGCCAAACCCCATCACGAACAAAAGATCTAAAACGATATTTACTCCGTTCAGAGTAAGCTGATGCCACAAAGCAGCTTTCGTATTCTGCACGCCGACAAACCAACCCAGCAGCACAAAGTTCATCAGCGTCGCCGGCGCACCCCAAATCCGGATAAAGAAATAGCTTTGCGCTAGTTCTTCAACTTCAAAAGTCGCCTCTAGAATCCCAAACGCCACACACGCGATAGGCGCCTGCAGTAATATCAATATCAGTGCCACAGGCAGACCAATCACCGCGGCTCTGGCCAGACAGGCCCGCACTTCATCGGCGTCATCCGCGCCAAGGGCTTGCGCCGTTAGTCCGCCAGTCCCCATACGGAGAAAACCGAATCCCCAGTAGATAAATGTGAAGACCAATGCACCGATGGCAACACCACCAAGATACTTCGCATCCGCCAAATGCCCCATCACGGCGGTATCGACGGCCCCCAGCATCGGTACCGAGACGTTCGCGATGATGATTGGCCCAGCCAGTCTCCAAATCCGCGAGTGAATTTCCCGTTTCATAAGCCGTTGGTGCGCCGGATGTGCCCACAGGTCAAGAAAAGGCTTGGCCCGGCGTATGCCGGCTAACATACTTCCTGCGAAAATACGAAAGACACAAACATGGCAAAACTAAAGCAAGAGGGATTGTATAGAGGCAATGACTATAAAATGCGGTGTTTCTGGCCGGGTGATGATCCAGCGTATCTAGCCTATCACGACAAAGAGTGGGGCATCCCCGTTGCCGACGACCACAAATTATACGAAAAGATTTGCCTTGAGGGATTTCAGTCTGGCTTATCTTGGCTAACTATTCTGCGGAAGCGTGAAAATTTCCGGGCCGCATTTGCCAATTTTGACTTCGAGAAAATCGCTAAATTCAGTAACCGTGATATAGAACGGCTGCTGAAAGATGACGGCATCGTCCGCCATCTCGGCAAGATCAAATCCACGGTCAATAATGCCAAGAGGGCAATAGAAATAGTGGAAGAATTCGGGACCTTAGGCGCGTTTTTCTGGCACTACGAACCCAACGAAAAAGCGCGCCCCAGAACGCTTGATTTCAAGACCATGCGGGCGCTTGGCAAGACCCCGGAATCAGAAGCTCTTTCAAAAGAATTGAAAAGACGCGGCTGGTCATTTATCGGCCCGACCACGGCATACGCCTTTATGCAGGCAATGGGTATGGTAAATGACCACATCGAGGGTTGCGAGTTCCGAGAGGCCGTGGAGCATGCACGCAAGAATTTCAAACGGCCCTCATAGCGCAACCCTAGTTTTTCTCAATATCCCCCGCGACCCGCATCGTCACGATCTTGTCCGGGTTCGACACTGTCCCATTGCGGGCTTCGTCACCCTTTTTGATCTTGTCGACGTATTCCATCCCAGATGTGACCCTTCCCCAGACTGAGTACTTGTTGTCCAGCCACTCTGAATCGCCCAACATAATGAAGAATTGGCTATCGGCGCTAGCCGGACTAGCTGAACGTGCCATCGACAGTATGCCGCGGACATGTTTCTCTGACGAAAATTCAGGCGGTAAGTTCTGTCCGGACCCACCGGTACCGTCCCCGTCTGGATCTCCAGTCTGCACCATGAACCCGTCGATCACCCGGTGGAATGTCAGCCCATCATAAAATTTTTGTCGAACCAGTTCCTTGATACGCGTAACATGCTTCGGTGCCAGATCGGGCAGCATTTCGATGACAACACGGCCATCCTTTGTTTCCAGATAAAGCGTATTTTCAAGATCCGCTGACATTGAAGTCCCCATTGTTGTGACGAACAGCAGAGCGCAAATGCCTGCCGCTCCCAGTGTTATCCGTTTGAACATTACTCTTCTCCATACAATCGACGTCTTACCGCGGCGAATTAATTTTTATCTAGCGTATTTTGCAGCACCAGAAAACGGGATAGATCGAGGAATCAGATTACAAATTCAGTCAGGGCTTCAGGCGCATATAGATCTTCAGGAGAAAGCTTCCGGTGTGTCACTCCCTGTTCATCGCAGTACTGGAGAAACGCTTCGATCGTGGTTCGGCTAGATTCAACGCCGTACGGCCAAATACCATCATTTCCGAATATTGTCTCTGCCGTTCGCTCGGCATTAACATAACCCCACGGCACCGGGATCTGGGACGCCGTAACACTCGTCAACCGAGCAACTGATCGGTCGCGTGCTTCTTCAAACGCGGTCATCAGGTTCCGTGCAATCCATGGGTATTCATCATACACCTCACGTCTGATCGCGACCGTATGCATAATCGGATAAATACCCGTTTCTTTAAAATAGGACTCTTCTACTTCTCTATAATTCGGCATCAAGCGAACAATATCATTGCCATCAGCTTCGAATTCGTGAGGTGGATGAGCGGAAATCATACAGTCAATTTCTCCTGCTAAGAGCATCTCAACTAACGACCTGTCTGTAACCTGCGTATAACTCACACCATCGGGCAGGTTAAGTCTTGCCATTTCGACCCGGCCAGGCGCGTTGACGCCAGCCTGCACCCATTCGACCTCATCAAGTTTAGCGCCGCCTTGATGATGTAACCATCCACGGGCATAGACCGTGGCCGTCTGCGACCATTCAGGAATACCTATACGTTTACCTTTCAAATCAGATGACTGTTTGATCGAACCGTCGCCCCGAATGTAAAATGCCGAATGTCGAAACACTCGGCTAATAAATACCGGGATGCCTGTGATCGGCGGATCGTCCTGGGACATTATTGAACAATACTTTGCGAACGACAGTTCCGACACATCCCATTCGAACGATTTAGCAAAGCGATAAAAAATTTCTTCAACCTCCATCTGAAGATGGGTAATTTCAATCCCTTTTGGCTTCACCAGACCTGATGCAATATCCCGAACATGGTCGTAATCCCAGGTTGCCATTGTGAGGTGAATATCGTTATGCATTTAGGTCTCCGCGCAATATTTTGAGTCAAACAACAGTTAATCTAGGCACCCGACAATGCCAAGAAACAGCACCGTAACGAAGTCTCGAAAACAAACTCACAACCAAGAGATAAATCCTCGCTGGTCAATCGACTGCCGTCTAATATGACGGACCGGTTTGTCGTAATGTCCATAATTACAGGTATAGACGCTAAAGCTAAGAATTTGAATTCCCCAGTCGAAATTGACTGTTCGACCAAATGGGCCGCCTTCGCAACGGCTTAGTCCCATTGCATTACCCAGCTGGATAATGCATGGCGGAACGACGACACGGTTGCAGAAGGTTTCAGTACTGAATTAAACAGGTCCATCGTAATATCGGCCGCGGACCGACTGCCATAAGCTTGGGCTCAGTTAAGAGGCGGTCATCGATAGAGGAGCATGCTTTTGACCATCTGCAGCAATATGAGATCCTGATTAGCGCAATGCCGGACATCCACCTTCCCCTATCCGGTTCGGTGTTTTTGGAAACATCTGATGCTGAGCTGGCGCGACGCGAGATGTCGAAAATTTTGGCGCCGCATGCAATGACGCCAGCCGACAATTCGCACTCGTTCCTGGCGAGACATCATCACGCACGCCTCGGCGGTATGTCGGTAAATTTCATTCAGTACTCCCCCGGCGCCTCAATCAGCGCCGATCTGTCGCGACGCTTTTACCTGATCCACCACGTGCTTGGTGGCGAATGCCGCCTCGGATCGGAAATCGGTGGCCGTGTCCTGACTGCAGGCGACATCGCTGTAATCAATCCGACCGAGCCATTTTCGCTCAAGACAACCGCCGATTGCGGCCAGATCGTCATCAAGCTTGAATCCACGGTACTGAACGATGCTGCTCACAAGCGGTTCTCCATTCCAGCTGATCCTCCTATCCGCTTCGATGCGGCGATCCAGAGCGCGCAGGGTGCATCAGTCGCACGTATCATCAACTTGATTTGCAAAGAGGCGGACACATCCCGCTCAGACGGAGTTGGCCCCAAGACCGAAGTTTTACTGGCTGAGCTTTTTGTCGTAACGCTGATTGAATCTCTTCCCCACAATCATTCAGCAATCATCGCATCCAAGGGCAGTGAGAGCGGGATTGCACCGTGGTACGTAAAGCGGGTGGAAGAATTCCTTGAACTTCACGCTGGGAGAGATATCCGCATCCGTGACATGACTGCGATCGCCGGAGTCAGCGAACGTACGCTCTATAACGGATTTCGCGTCTGGCGGGCCACATCACCCAAATCATACCTTAAGGCCGTACGGCTTGACCGAGTGCGGACTGAATTGCTCGGTCTGAAGGCCAAATCACGAAGCGTAAGCGAGATAGCTCGCGAGGCTGGCTTCCGCCACATGGGAAACTTCGCCAGAGATTACGGCAAGCGTTTCGGCGAAAGGCCCTCAGATACGTTGCGGTATCGAATAACAACAAATGAATAGACTTAATTCTGCAGCGGGGTGTAGGAAATTGCAGTTTTTGGATACTGATTTTGCTAATCTGACATGCATCAATATATTTTTGGCGGTACCTTACGACTAACAACATTCTCCACCATTGCAGTACAGGGATAGCCATGGTCACCACGTCAGATGTAGACCCGGAAGATGCAAAGAAAGCCATTCTGGAATACTGCCTGAAGAAAGGCGCACTAGTTGCGGGGATTGCAGATATCGAAGTCGTCAATAGGATCGCACCGGAGGGACACCGGCCCTCCGACCTGTGGCCACGCGCAAAATCTATCATCTCCCTCGGTGTTGGAGGCCAAACGCAGGGGGCTTGGGCTGTACCAGCCAAGGCCCTTGGATATTTTGGATCCACGGAAGTTAGAGCCTATACCGTTGCGTACGGCGCTGCTTTCTATATCGAGAACAAGTTCGGCAAGCGTGCCATCTACTGTCCGCCGGATATGGACACCGAAGCTGGTCCACGAGTGCCATTTCAAAGCCTAAAACTTCACGCCGAAATCGCCGGGATAGGCGCCCGATCGCTGGCTGGCGACATCCTCCTTCACCCAGAATTCGGATACATGTATTTCGCATCCGTCTTTACGGAACTGGAACTCCCGCCGGACGAACCAATGCGTGACAACCCCTGCCCCACCTCTTCTTGCGTCGATCTATTCAAAAAGTCCGGCCAGACCCCCTGCATGAAGTTCTGTCCCGTGCAGTGTTTATCGGGCGATATCGATGAAAAGGGTAATCAGCTCGAAATGCGCTACGACATGGCGTCATGCGCCGAAATGACACAACAGTTTGAAGCTATCCCCGGCGTGCTCGCTGATGCCATCCGAGCGGAAGACGAAGAAGAACGCGAAGACCTTTTGTTCGACGCTGAGAACAAAATTCTCTGGTACAAAATGTCAGTCGGATCAGGCGGCCTCTTGGGCCAATGTTTCGAATGCATGCGGGTCTGCCCGATTGCCAACCAATCGCCACAGGCCGATCCGATACGTCGTTACGAAACGAGGATGTTAGCCGAGGCAGAGGCCGAGTAATGACCCGAGGGCTAAAACGCAGCCAGATCGGTATGTCCGAAGAGATGATTCAGACATACGGTGAGTCGATTTTCGAAATGAGCCATAACATTCAGATCCGCCGCGGCGACGCCGTCCGAGAGCTGAACTGGGAACAGATTGAGAAAACTCGAGCCGATCGCGGCATGTCCGACGCCGAACTAGCTCGGCAGTTTGGCCTAACTCTTGATCAAGTCACCTATATCCGGACAATTATGGAGCGCCGAAAATTCAAACGTCATAACTATCACCGGCTATACGATCTCGGTGGCGGGCGACGCTTCCGGAGCGAGAGGTTCATACCCCATAGCGAGCGTTTCGAGTATCGCCCGGAGGCGCTGGATCTTCGTAAGTCGCTCGACTTTGACCCGCGAACCGCTTCCAAGCATCTCCGCCTCGGAAACTGGAACGGTGATACCATCGCCGACTGGCTACAGAAATGGGCGATTGAAACACCTGACGCAACTGCCGCCATCGACGCTGACATCCAAACTACATTTAAACAAATCCATGAAGACGCCTTGAGACTGGCCAATAGCCTAATAGAACTTGGCATCCGCAAGGGTGACGTCGTGGCAATACAGCTTCCTAACCAGATTGAGTTTATGAAGGTCTATTTTGCCGTATGCCTGATGGGAGGTGTCTTATCGACAATGCACATGCCCTATCGGGCCGGCGAAATAGAGCCGCTTCTTAAACATGCCAACGCACGTGCTATTGTTTGTAGTAACGCAACCAAAAGTTACGACGCGCCATTGGAAATGCTCGGACTTTGCAACCGCGTGAGCACTCTTGAACATGTAATCGTGGCCTCCGGGGCTGCGCCAGCTGGCACCCTGTCGTTGGCCCAGCTGATTGAAGGGGGCGCCAATGCTAGGATCGCCAATTCGCCTGTCGCGTCTGATCCGGCGATACTCTGTTTCACATCCGGAACATCATCTGCGCCAAAGGCTGTTGTCCATAGCTACCAAACCATGCTGGCAAACAATCGGATCGCGGCCTCTATTTACAAAATGACTAACGATGACATCGTCCTCGGCGGACCACCCTTTACGCATGCTTTCGGCATATGTGTCATGAATTTTACACTGATGGTCGGCGCGGCCAGTCTTATGATGCCATCATTCACGCCACCGTCTTTGATCAATCTCATCGAAACAGCCAAGCCTACCGTCATGTTTGTCGCGCCAGCGCATGTCGCTGCCTGTCTCGAAGCAGAACTCATAGAAGACCGAGATTTATCGTCCTTACGCATCGCGACCATTTCTGGATCCGCCTGTCCGTCAGAAATTGCTTATGCTCTTGATAACGCAATGCCTAATGGGTCGGTGGGCCAGATGTGGGGGATGACGGAGTGTTTTATGGGCCTTCACACACCATTCGACGGGACAGCGGAGGTCCGATGTGAGAGCCTTGGCGGAACAACCCCAACCTTTGAGGCGCGATTGATTGGCGAAGATGGAGCAACGGTTGCAGACGGTGACGAAGGCGCTTTGGAAATACGTGGCTGTTCTGTGGTTGCAGGTTACTTTAATAACGAAGAAGCAAACCGCTCGGCGTTTACCGGTGATGGATGGTTCCGGACGGGTGACCTCGCCACCCGCGATGTAAATGGCCTCATCCGCATCACGGGTAGGGAAAAAGACATAATTAATCGCGGCGGAATTAAGATCAATCCAACGGACATCGAAGCAGTGATCGACACACACCCCGCCGTTATGATGTCGGCAATCATACCCTTTCCAGATGATGTACTTGGCGAACGCGCCTGTGTTTACGTCGAGTTGCAGCCGAACGCTAACGTCAGCTTGGAGCAAATCTGCGACTGGCTCTCTGAAAACAACATTGCAAAAATGAAATGGCCAGAAAGGCTCGAAATTGTAGAAAAAATGCCGATGACTCCCACCAAGAAGATCGTTAAGGGTGCACTAACGGCCGGCTAAGAGAACCTGAAAACTTGCGCGGCCCGGAAACACCCCGATACGTTTCGACACGAAAACATATATTTCCCGCTAATCAGTTTGGTGTGGTTATGGTTTGCGGACGGTACGCCCATTCTATTAGCGAAGGTTTCATGATTAATTGAGTCCCCCATACCGCACGAAAGTCCCTAATGTTCGGTTGAACTTCTGCGATAATATACTTTGGCCGCTAGGCCGATTTTTTTTGGACATACTTTTCGCCAGTGTCGAAAAATGAATAATGTCCGTACTTTGGTTAGGTGAAAGCCACAATCGATAGAGGCTGCTCTGATGTCATTGAACTTTTCCGCGTGGATACCGCCGTCAATTGCAATACGAAACACCACAGACCGCTTCCCGGTCCGACGCATATACACTATCGGACGAAATTACGTTGATCACGCAGCCGAAACAGGGTTAGGAAGAAACGGAAGCTCTGTCCCTGGTATTTCTTTAAAACCCTCGGATTCCCTTATTGGCAACAAAGATACCCTCATCTATCCGCCAGCGACCCAGCAACTTGATCCGGAGGTGGAAATGGTGATCGCCATCGGAAAGGCTGGCAAAAACATAAACCCGGGAAATGCGTTAGAATACATATTCGGATATGCCGTGGGATTAGATATGATCCGAAGAGATATTATGCATGAATGTATCGCCAACGAACATTCGTGGGATCTATGCAAAAGCTTTTCAGGAGCTTCCCCTGTAGGCGATATTGCTTCTGTCGCCAACATCGGCCACCCGGTTGAGGGTGAAATTAGCCTTAAGGTGAATGGCGAAATACGACAATCAGGCGATATTGCGAGCCAAATCTGGAACCCAGCCAAGATCGTCTCGAAACTCTCAGGTTACTGCACTTTAGAACCCGGTGACATTGTTTTTACCGGGACTCCAAAAGGTCCTGGACCAGTTAATCGCGGGGACCTCCTCGAAGGCTCGGTCGCCGGAGTAGGGTCTATATGCATTCGGATTAGTTAACCTGTGGCCCGCCAAAAAGATTACAGGCTTATAGAAGCAATAACCTCAGTCAATTAATCAATTATTTGGTGCAATTAAATTACCTCTTGATCAAAGAATGACATCAGAATTTTTTATAGTTGGTATTTCCGTTTGAGAAGTAACGGCCCAGACAACAGTTTAATTCTCTTCGCAAACATTTTTACGCAAAATTCTTAATTAATACCGATTCGAAATTCCTCAAGTTTGCCCATTGAAGCTGTATTGTAATAGCGGTGAAATAAAGAATGAATCAGTCTCCACAGGTCATCGGTTATATCATTGTTGTTATCGGCGCTCTCGCCTTTGCCGGTAACAACGTTTTTGCTGTTCTTTCCTATGAGGCCGGCACCACTCCGCTGACCCTGATTACGGGACGAATGGTTTTCACGCTGATCGTTTTGACTTTGATCATGAAGTTTTCCGGTCTCGCCATCCCGTTGCCCAAGCGAGAAAGAAATGCCGCACTCGGACTGGGTATACTAAACGGGACTATGGCGTTTTGCCTGATGTCCGCCTTCGATTATGTCGCTGTCGGACTAGCAGTCCTTGTATTCTATTTGTATCCAATGCTGACTGGCATCGGCGCCTGGCTGACCGGTCAAGAAAAACTTAACACCGGCCTGATTGTTGGGCTGATTGGTGGATTTTTTGGGCTAGCACTCTCATTAGAAATTACGGGTGACTCAGCAAACGCCATCGGGATAGCGCTCGCAGGCTGCGCATCTGTTTTGATGGCCGCTACCGCCTTATTGAGCGCCCGGGTGCTTAAGACCGACAACGCGCGATCGGTAACACTACATATGCATATTTCCGCGGCAGCGATGTTTATCGCTGTTTCAATTATCGCTGGCGACCTCAGCCTGCCTGATACCACCCGGGGTTGGGTCGGTTATATCTGCGTTCCAATATTTTACACGGTCGCTATCGCCTCATTTTTTGCCGGCATTGCGCACATTGGCGCCGTCCGCGCTTCACTCGTAATGAATCTGGAACCGGTCGGAAGTATTGCTCTTGGCTTCCTATTACTAGGCCAGATTCTCACTCCGCGTCAGCTACTCGGCGCTGCCATTGTGATTGGCGCGGTAACCGCAATTAAATGGCTCGGTGGAAAGCCAAAACCTTCGAACTAACAAAGCCGTGAAGATTAGTAAAAAAACCTTCATCGAATTTGGTCAACTTTATACGCCGCAAGTCTATGCCACCCACTCCGATTCTCCTGTCGATACCCGGTACCGTGAGCTTGTAGTATCTAAGTGGCATATCTGCACTGTCTGGATGCGCTAGATTGGGAATGATCCGCAGCCTAAACGAGGTATTCAACAATCGCGGCGAACTGGCTCTCCGCTTTTATATTGATATCGTAGCAGACCATACGCCGGACAATCCAACGTGAGAACCGAAAAGCAAACCGTAATTGAAGACAGACGCCACAGACCTCCATCAAGGCCTTTGAAAGAAAGATTATGAGCGCGATCGATCCCGTCACACTTGCAGTATTAAAAGGCCGTCTAGAACAGATTGCCGACGAGATGGATGCTACGCTTTTCCGCAGCGCCTTTAATCCGATCATCGCCGAAGCTCATGACGCCAGCCATGGTATTTACGATGCGCAGTCTGGTGAGACCCTAGTACAGGGTAAAAGCGGCCTACCGATCTTCGTCGGCGCTATGTCATTTGCGGTCAAGGCGGTGATTGACAAAATGGCCTCGGACCACAATGTGATCGATGAAGGCGATATTTTCATTTTCAACGACCCCTACGAAGGCGGCACACACCTCTCCGACTTCAAACTTGTGAAACCAGTGTTTCGAAACGGCGAACTATACTGCTTTCTCGCCTCCGTCGGTCACTGGCACGATGTGGGCGGTAACGTGCCCGGAAACTATAACCCCGTCGCCACCGAGTGTTTTCAAGAAGGCATGCTGATCCCGCCGGTGAAACTGCTGGACCGCGGAGAGTTTCGCGAAGACATCGTCGCCATTCTGCAAGCCAATTCCCGCCTGCCTGGCAGTCTCTACGGCGACCTGAACGGACAACTCAACGCCCTCGAACTCGGTCATCAGCGGCTGTACGAACTGCTGGACGAATATGGCGATACAACGGTTATATCGGCACTTGACCAGCTGAAGGCCCGCGCATCGGCGCTTATGCGCGGTTTCATCGACGATCTGCCGAATGGCCGCTATTCAGCGACCGACTTCCTCGACAACGACGGGGTCGTTGACCAACCACTGGAAATCGGACTCGACATCATCGTCAAAGGCGACCTAATGACCTTAGACTTTTCCCGCACATCCGCGGCCTGCGACGGACCCGTCAACATTTCTCGGCCGACCGCAATTGCGTCGTGCTACGTCGCGCTAAAACATGTTTTCCAAGATGTGCCTGCCAATTCCGGCGTACTTGAGCCGATCACGTTCGTCATCCCGGATGACAGCCTGCTCGCGGTCGGCGCGCCAAAACCGGTCGGGGGATACACGGAGACCATTCTTCGCCTTATCGATACAGTGTTCGTGGCCCTGTCGGAAGCCGCGCCCGAAATGGTCAACGGCTGCGCCTACGGCACCATCAATGCACTATCCATCGCGGGGCACCGGGCCAATGGCCAGCGATGGGTGATGTTTTCTTTTTTCGGCGGCGGACACGGCGGACATCCCGACGGTGATGGACTAAACCACGGTAATGCACCGATTTCGACCGCGACCATTCCCCCGCTCGAGATTCTAGAAGCCGCCTACCCCGTAATGTTCACGCAATGGGCCCTGCGCCCCGACAGTGGCGGTGACGGTCGCCACCGGGGCGGTTGCGGCGCAACGTACGAGATTGAACTTCTGGAAGAAGAAGCCGAGGCCTTCCTATTTGGCGAACGCGGCAAATATGCGCCGCCCGGCGTTTTGGGTGGCAAGCCTGCTGCGCACAACCGGTTTGAATTCGAGACGGATGCCGGGTTTGCGGAACCGCTGATGGTTTCCAAGATGGTCGGCATCAAACTCAAACGTGGACAGAAAGTCCGCCTCAACACACCCGGCGGCGGCGGATACGGTGATCCCGCGGAGCGGTCCGAAGAAGCTCGCGACGAAGATCGGCGGCTAGGATATGTGGGCTCATGAACGCTGATAAGAGGTATCTAGTCGGTGTCGATGTCGGCGGCACCTTCACAGACCTCTGCTTCCTCAACGAAGAAACGGGCGCCTGTGAAATAGCAAAAGTTCCGTCGACCCGGGAAGACCAGTCCATCGGCATACGGAACGGCATCGCAAAACGTCTGGACAACCTGTCCAGCGTCGCCACCGTGATTCACGGCACCACAATCGGGACCAACGCGTTACTGGAACGCAAGGGCGCAAAAACCGGTGTGATCACAACGGCCGGATTTCGCGATGTTTTGGAAATGCGGCGCCGCGACCGACCGCGCACCTGGGGCCTGTGGGGTATGTTCAATCCGATCGTTCCGCGCGATCTGCGGCTCGAAGTAAAGGAGCGCGTGCTGGCAGACGGAACCATCCACACGCCCGTTGATATCGACGCGGTATGTACGGCAGCAGAAACCCTGTTGTCTGCCGGTGCAGAGGCACTTTGCATATTCTTCATCAATTCCTACGCCAATGACGCCAACGAGCGGGCGGCCTTCGAAGCATTGAGGGATAGGTGGCCAAATTCACACATCACTACCTCCAGTGGGATTCTGCCCGAAATCCGGGAATTCGAACGTGCGTCCACGGCGGCGCTAAACGCCTATCTGCAGCCCGTAATAGGTAATTATCTCGAGCACCTACAAAAAGATCTGGTGGCGGATGGGTTTGCCGGCGAAGTGCTGATTGTACAGTCCAATGGTGGGGTAATGAGCGCCAATACGGCCCGAAAACTGCCGGTTCGAACGGCCCTTTCCGGCCCGGCAGCGGGCGTTATTGCTGGCGCGTATATAGCGAATTCTGCGGGTTTTCCGAACATCATTACCTGTGACATGGGCGGCACTAGCTTCGACGTTTCGCTTGTTGCCGACGGAAAAAGCGAACTCGCCGCGCAAACATCGGTGGATTTCGGACTGGTGGTACGAACGCCTATGATAGAGATCACCACGATTAGCGCCGGGGGCGGATCCATCGCCTGGGTTGATCGCGGCGGGCTGCTTGAAATCGGACCGGAAAGCGCCGGCTCAGACCCGGGCCCTGTCTGTTATGGGTTGGGCAACGACCAACCGACCGTAACCGACGCTAACGTCGTTCTCGGGCGGATCAACGCCAACCGCCCCATCGGGGGCAAGATTAAGTCGCTCGACCGTGGCGCGGCAGAGAAGGCAATCGCGGCAACTATTGGAGAACCGCTCGGCCTGTCCCCGATGGAAGCCGCCGAGGCAATCATCCGCGTAGC
Source organism: Pseudomonadota bacterium (assembly GCA_036339975.1). GTDB lineage: Bacteria > Pseudomonadota > Alphaproteobacteria > MPNO01 > UBA830 > UBA830. Next base: position 33,016 of record JAYYZV010000154.1, read on the forward strand.
AAACGCCAAAATGGCCGGCGCCATCCGACTCGTATCGGTGGAACGCGGACACAATCCTAAAAAATTCGCAGCGATGCCGTTCGGCGGCGGTGGCGCACTCCACGCCGGCGCACTGATCAAGAACGTCGGGTTGTCTCAGGCGATTGTTCCGCGATACCCCGGCATCACCAGCGCACTAGGTTGTATTGTTGCCGACATGCGTCACGACCATGTTGCTACCATCAACAGGTCGCTTGATGAACTGGAGATGGAAAAGCTCAGCACCGAAATAAAACGGTTCGCAGCGGAGGGCACAGATCTGCTTCGAGCCACCGATGTTCAACTATCGGATGTTGAGACGCTGGCCGAGCTGGACATGCTTTATCTAGGTCAAACCCATACTGTCGCGGTGCCACTTTCCACCAACGATGTGGGTCTAACGCGCGAAGCCGTCCGTTTAGCATTTGAACAGGCCTATATAAATGCATACGGGCGGCTGCTGGACGGTTTGACGCTTCGGGTCGGCAATCTTCGCGGTGCGGTTGTCGGCCGCCGCCCAGACTTGGACCTCAAGGCACTTGCGCCTTGTGCGGATCAGTCAACCGCGTCCATCACGGGAACGCGCACTATATGGGCTGATGGTGGAAAGCATGAAGCAAATGTATTCGACCGGCTGTCTCTCGCGGTCGGCGCAGACGTGCCGGGCCCGGCAATTCTGGAACAGACAGATGCGACTACGTATATCGATCCCGATTTAACAGGACGGGTCGATGAATTCGGAAACCTGATAATTTCCCGCAAGGACGTATAGCCAATGGCAGTCCCAAGCCCTTCGAAGACCGCTCTGGTCCTTGTCGACATGCAGAACGACTTTCTACACCCAGAAGGCGCGTATGGACGGGCTGGTCAACACAGCCATTCGATCGTGGAACTGCCGGATAGACTGGCACCACTTGCCACCACATTCCGCGCGGCGGGTGCCTGGATTGTCTCTACCCATTTCACGCTTGTTCCGGGCAAAGATGGCGAACCATACATTTCGGGGCACCTTCGAACGTTGCGGCCCTTTCTCGGCAGAGGGGATTTCGCACCCGGCGGTACCGGTCACGCGTTGATTGACGAGCTGGCACCATCGCATATCCAGATCGAAAAAGTCGCCTTTTCTGCTTTTTACCAAAGCCGGATGGAATGGGTACTACGAAAATTCGGGATAGAAACATTGGTCTTCGGCGGTATTGTAACCAATGGGGGCGTTGCATCCACGATACGAGATGCACATGCTCGCGACTTTCACTCGGTTTTGCTGGAAGACGGCTGTGGCGCCTTCGGCGTGGAGACGCACGAAACCGCAATTCGGTCGTTGGCGAACGTTGCAGACATCTGCACCTGCGCGGAGGTCGCCTCATGGTGGGTGTAGACGTCCAAACCGCCGACGGCGTTTTGTTTGAATCATCGACCGAAATTCTGATCATCGGGGCCGGCGCATGCGGCCACACGGCAGCCCTGGCAGCAAATGACGCAGGCGCAGAGGTGTTAATGGTGGAACGCGACCCCGTCCCATCCGGCAGCACCGCACTATCATCCGGCATGATCCCGGCATGCGGCACCCGTTTTCAGTCTGCAAAAGGAGTCAATGACGATGTCGAACGGTTTGCTGCGGACATTCTGAAAAAGGCCCGTAATGAAACAGACCCGGAGATGGTTCGCGCCGTCTGCAGGGAAGCCGGGCCGGCGCTCGAATGGCTGGTCGACGAACACGGTATCGAGTTGGATCTAGTCGAGGGCTTTCTCTATCCCGGGCATAGCTGTCTTCGCATGCACGCGACACCAGAGATGACGGGTGCAGAATTCATGGCGCAACTGATTTCGGCAGCAGAGCGCTCCGGTATCCACACACTGTGTGACGCGCTGGCGACGACGCTATTCACCGGTGACGATGCTCATATCCACGGCGTTAAAATTATTCGGCCCGACGGCCAAATCGAACAGATCGAGTGTGAAGCCCTTATCCTCGCCTGTAATGGATATGGCGGCAACAAGGAGCTGATCGCGCAACATATACCTGACATGATGGACGCCTTGTATTTCGGACATGCGGGGAATCAGGGAGAAGCCATTTTATGGGGTGAAGCGTTAGGGGCTGCCATTGCCGATCTTGGCGCGTTTCAGGGCCACGGGTCTGTTGCATCGCCCGAAGGAATTCTCATTACCTGGGCGCTGATGTCCGAGGGTGGCATAATGGTCAACAGTTCAGGCACCCGTTTTTCCAACGAGAACGAGGGTTATTCCGAACATGGTCGTCGAGTGATGGCGCAGCCGAATGGCATTGCCTGGTGCGTCTTCGACCGTCGTCTACATCAACTTGGCATGACGTTCCCGGACTATCGCGAGGCCGATGCACTGGGTGCCGTGAGGCAGGCATCGTCATTGTCGGACCTCGCCAATCTGTGCAAGTTACCGCAGGATGCATTGCATCAAACTCTGGTATCCATGTCGGATTTCAGGGCAGGCAAAGAGGCCGATCCACATGGACGGGATTTCACAACCATACCGGACCTTCAACCGCCCTTCTATGCCATCCGTGTGACCGGCGCGTCATTTCATACGCAGGGTGGTCTTATCGTCGATCCTCGAGCCCGGGTCCAGTCTGAGCGCGGCCCTCTATTCGACAACCTGTTCGCAGGCGGCGGAGCCGCGCGCGGCCTGTCGGGACCGTCAGACTGGGGCTATCTTTCCGGTAACGGTCTTCTGACGGCGGTTACACTGGGGCGCATTGCCGGGCGTGAAGCTGCGGCAATGTTGTCGCCTTGAAAGGTGCCTCTTTTGCACGGTCACAGGTCCGTTAAGCGCATGGGGAAAGTCAAGGATTAGAAAAATGAGCTGAATATTTGCGTCGAGTATTTATGGAATACCCTCTCCAATCTTCAGTTTTCCCATGTCCTGCAGGTTGATAAGAGCATCAGTTTTTCTGAAATATTTCTTTTAGGCGGATTTCGGGCATTAGCTTTTTTCATGGCTTCCAACTTGCACACCGGCAATAGAAATTCCAAACTCGCTGCGATGGTATTGATCGGAGTGCCTTATGAGTAAGACAATCGAACACGTTCATTGGCCTGATGCCCCTGATATGTGGATGCCGTATGCACCTGCTATAAAGGTAACCGGAGGTACTCACGTCCATATGGCGGGCGTTACCGCAGCGCCTGTTTACCATCACCACCCACACCGGCCGGAGGAATTTGACTCAATGCCCAGAGATATGCGGGGGCAGACACGCGCCGCATTGGAAAATCTCAAAAGGGGCCTAGATGCTGTCGGCGCTACCTTCGATGACGTCGTCACGGCTTCCCGATACGTCACCGACCTCTCTGAACAAGACTCCATGAATGAGATATGGGCCAAGTATTTCGGCGAAGCTAAACCAGCAACCACTACAGTTCAGGTTGTGCAACTCGCCACTGACCCTCGTTGTTTGATCGAGATTAACGCCATCGTCGTAGTCTGATGGCGAATAGAGAATTCGACTCCGAAATCTTCGATTACTGGATTCCCCGTCTCGTTGCTGACGGTATCGATGCCAACGATGTACAGACCGTCCGTCCTCATATATCAGGCTGGGGCGACTGGCCAGGCGCTTGGGCGGACCTTGCGGAAGGATATCTGCGACTCGCGGATACGCGCATCGCCGACCAAAGTGAGATAACTGCCGGCGAAGCATTTGTTCGCGCGAGCCTGTGCTTTCATGTCGGCCAAGTCGTTGCCAGCGACACACCCGATGTCAAAAGGGACCTTCAGAGAAAAAAAGAATCCGCTTTCATGCGAGCCGCACCCTTATTGCGTCCGCCGGCAAAACGGCTCGTCATTGATTACGATGGTATCCCCCTACCTGGATATCTCCGTCTTCCAGTAGGTACTAAGAGCCCTGTCGCTTGCGTCATCCTGGTGCCAGGTCTGGATTCGACAAAGGAAGATTTCATAACCCTGTCGGAAATGTTCGTGCGCCGAGGGTTGGCATCTTTTGCATATGACGGCCCCGGGCAAGGCGAGGTCCGTCAACACGCTTTACTAGCTAATGGCTACGAGAAATCCATTCTGTCGGTATTTGCGGCGATCGCTGCGCGACCTGAAATTGATGAAGCCCGTATCGGCATGCTTGGTCGGAGCCTCGGCGGTTTTTACATCCTGCGGGCAGCAGCCGCGGAGCCGGCAATAAAAGCACTAGCCGTTTTTGGGGGCACGTACGATTTGAGTGATTGGAAAAACATGCCCAAAACGATCCTCGACGGGTTTCTCTGGACTACCGACAGCCAAACATACGATGCCGCGCGCGAAAAAATGGGCCCTGGCTCCTTAGAGGACTGTATTGACAAGGTTGCATGCCCAACGATCGTCGTACACGGCAAGCTCGACAGCATCTTTCACTTCTCTCAAGCTGAGCGTATCACAAAATCGTTAGGCAAAAATGCGGAACTCCACATTGCCGAGACGGGTGTGCACTGCTGCCATAACTTTGGTTTTCAATACCGTACACTCATGGCCGACTGGCTTTCCAAAACCCTCTAAGGTGAGAGAAACATGTATCGTACTGCTAACGGAAAAGCCAACTTTCCTCCTGCCCTTCCATCCAACGCGGTGTGGAGTTTGGATGCCGAGGCGGTCTATCGCGTCAATGGATCCATGCTCAACAGATTTAGGCGAGAGGCATGGCTGAAACACTATAGAAGGAACTATCTTGATGGAAATTGAGGGGCGCCGCGCCAACGTACAGGGGTACGACATCCATTACTGGGAAGGCGGGAACGGATTTCCCGTTCTTATGCTACATGGTGTGGGCCCTGGCACGTCGATTATGGGAAATTTCGAACCTACTATCGGACCGCTAACTGAGCGGTATCACCTATTCGCATCCGACCTGATTGGGTTCGGGGAGTCAGGTAGAAAATCCCAACAGCCTTATTTCGACATGAACCTCTGGGTTTCTCAGGGGCTAACGTTGCTAAACCTTTTACCCGACGGCCCGTGCGGCATCGCTGGACATTCCATGGGCGGCGCGCTCTCCCTCAAAATTGCCGCCGCCAGCGATCGTATTACGCATGTTCTGACCAGTAGTACGGTCGGCACGTCTTACAGTCTCACAAATGCGCTAGATGCATTCTGGTCGCTGCCGTCTGACCGCAATGAACTGCGGGATGCGATGTCCGACATGGTCGCCGATCCTGCCGCCGTCACCGACGTAATGATCGAAGGTCGATGGGACTTGCTCGCGCAAGATGGCTACGCGGAATATTTCGGCGATATGTTCGCCGCTCCCCGCCAGCGGTATATCGACGCCGGTCGAGTTACCGACGAGGAGTTCGAAATTCTTAACGACCGCGGTGTCAAGATCTCGATGATCCACGGTACGGAGGACAAACCCTGCCCCGCCCATTTGACGACCGTCGAACTGGCAAAACGATTGCCAAACGCAAATGTGACATTGATCGAAAACTGCGGACATAATCTGCCCCGCGAGTTTACGCAGGAATATCTTACCGCTGCATATGACCTATTCGGATAAGGACCACACACATGCCTAAGAAACCAGACATTACCGGAAAAATTATAGAAGACACCACGATTGCTGCAGGTGCTGGCTGGAGCCGTGTGATTAAAAGTGACGAAATGATGCGCATCGTCGACCTAAAAGGGAAGCAGGCGGTCGATTTCCTATGCTGGAACGCCAATGATCATAGCGACCGGTACGCAGCCGCAGATACTATGAAGATAAATAAAAAGGGAATTTTCCTCGGAAAGGGCACGACCCTGTATTCCGTTGGCCTGACACCCTTATTCACGATCGTGGAAGATTCATGCGGCTTTCACGACACTATCGGCGGGTGCTGTTCGGCGGACCTAAACCGGTTCCGATATGAAGCCGAACATCAGACCGGATGCCGCGAGAACTTCCTAGCCGAGATGGAAACCTTTGGTCTGACCAAGCGGGACATGGCGGCCAATGTGAATTTCTTCATGTACGTACCGGTCGGAAAAGATGGAGACATGGATATGGGGCCAAGCATTTCCAAAGCAGGCGATTTCGTTGATCTTCGGGCTGACTCTGACGCACTCGCTATAATTTCGAACTGTCCCCAGATAAACAATCCTGTCAATGACTACAATCCCACACCCGTACAGGTGACGGTCTGGCAACCTACCTGATCACGGGCAAGCGTTAACGACACAAGGGAGGAGCGCAATGAAGCGGGCCGCGAACGGTAACATCGTTCGTATAAACTACACGGGGATGTTAGCCGACGGCACTGTTTTCGACACCTCAAAAGCCGATGGTCGGGAACCGCTGGGCTTCCGACTTGGGACAAATCAGGTATTGCCTAAACTCGAAGCAGAGATCGTCGGTATGAAAGTCGGCGAGAAAAGGACCATAGCCGTCGACGCAAATAACGCCTATGGGCCGCACCAAAAAAAGGCAATCGACCAGGTCAAGCGCAGCGAAATTCCTGATGATGTCGACCTGACCGTGGGGAACAACCTTCAGGCTACTGGCCCCGATGGCGAAATAGTTCCACTACGTGTCATCGCCGCAGACGAAACCACGGTTACCCTAGACGCCAACCACCCACTAGCAGGCCATGATCTGTCATTTGACATTGAATTGTTAGAGATCGTCGAAGAAGCTGGTTAACCCCATCGTAATTTAGAATTAGAGCCGGGTGATTGAAGGTACAAAGGATCGAAAAGGCGCCGTATTAGCGACTAAATCACCTCGGCTTCAGCTATTCCCAGCACTAGTCAGGTAGAATTGTGTTTGGAGGTTTGCCGAGGGACTGGTCAGCAAGAGCGTTTGCCAACTCCTTTACTTTGTCTTGTGCAAGAGTGCCTAATACTACTCCTCCCTCTTGGACGGAAAGGCTCCCGTAATCGATTTTCCCCTCAATACTTCCGGTACTCCTTACCGAGAGGCTTCCCACAATACTCGCATCGCCTGAAAAAGAGCCTGCAACAATCAGGTTATCGGTTTTGACGCTTCCCGTTAACGAACCTGACGGTGAAATCTCAATAGACTTCGCCAGTATTTCTCCATCCGCAGTTCCTTCAAGGATTACGCTCTCCGCCTTGATAATCCTCCCCGAAAACGACACACCGCTCCCTACTGATAGCACATTTGCGTTTTTTGAAGTCGAGAACGCTGGCTCATCGTAGTTCGCGAGAGGGGTGCTCGTTTTATCAGAAATATCAATAGCACTGGTACTCCCTGAATTTAACCTAGGAACTGCCTCCTTTGGTGTCTTGGCGCGCCGGCGGGATACCGTATCGTTTTTCATCAGCATGCTCACTTCATCCAGTCGGTAGACGTTTCATCATCCTTAGCGAATTGCATCCCGGATCGGCGATTAGGGTCTGGATCGTTTATCTTGTTAGCTGTGATCGTCTCGGGCTCAGCATTTTTTGCCATGCTCGCGAGGATTTCTGCCACGCGCGGCTCGGTAGAAGTTAAGACTACTTTATTCATACTTCGATCGGTGGATGTATTTAACGTCGTAACTTTGTTTTTCGTTGCTTCCGTAACTTTAGGCGGGATGGTAGGCAAAGTTGTGGCGCCTATCCCATCAATTTCAACAGATGCGACGGCGATTGCGCCCATCGCGGCAAAAATTCCCAACGGCATCATGGTCTTTCTCCTTTATAAATTCGTCTTTAATTAAGACAAGGAGAGAAAACACGTGGACTGAGGCCAAGGCATGACCAGATTAAGGCTTTTCTGTGAAAAGTTTTTAAGCCGGCTGAGAGGTCAGAATAAAATCACCGCGAAAATACGATAACTTCCAAAAATTCACTGCAGATCGGCCGGCAAATTTCTTTACGGATTTACTCCAGCAATTTGAAGGAGATAGCTGCCAGAAAACCAAAAAGCGTCGACATCCCTGTCACAGTTCCGCCGCCCAGATGAACCGCTTCCGGAATCATCGCCGATGCAATCATTGCCAACATCGCGCCGGCGGCCAGACCCTCAATTAGCACAATAACACTATGGTCCAAGCTCCCACCTAACCAGTAGCCGATAGAAGCGCCAATAGACGTGACCACCATTAGGCTACCCCACATTAGAAAAATCCGCGCAGAGCCCCAGCCCATTTTCTTCATACCGATAGAGCTGCTCATCGCTTCTGGAAAGTTCGCCAAAAAAAGGCCGGCAATCAGAGTGTAGGGTATCATTGAGGACAAATTGACCGCATCGGCACCGCTTTGAGAAACCGCCGCGGTGACGGAAATAACCAATGCCGAACCGATAACAAAACTTTCAGGGATACCATCGAGGAGAATACCAAGCCAAATAGCCATCGGCGCTCCACCGTGTTCTTCACTTGCTTTCTTTATCTCAACGTCTGTCGGAATCACAGATATCTCGGTTAAGGATGCGATCCTTTCACTGACCCATTCTTGATAATTCGACCCTTCCCCCTTTTTGCTAACCAATTCGCTAAGTCTATTTGCAGCTAACTCTTTACAGGCTTCATTAAATTCAATTGATTTAAGCCTACATTCATCAAAATATTGTTTTGGCAGAGAAAATGCATTTGTTGCTTCCTTGGCGATGGCCGTTGCCGATCTTGGATCGCCCGTCAATAGTGCAATTTCCCCAACAACATCGCCTGCCTCTAATTCGGCAATGTTCTTTTGGCCTGTTGTGACTAATACTATTCCATTCTCTATAAATAAAATTTCTTCTCCTTGTTCACCTTCTTCGAATAAAACCTCCCCTTTTTCAAAATGGCACTCACGAATGTTATCTAAAATATCGCCTAAAAGATCAGCAGGAAGATAGCGCACTAGCTCGCTAGCCGCCAAATGTTCCAGTATTTCCCGCCGGCGGGCAGTCTTATTTTTTATAAAGTGCTGAATAGTGGATGACGTATTACGTAGAAATCCGCCTTTAGAATTGATAATATTATCAAGAACAGTAAATAAAAGTCCGCCGACAGTGGCTCCAATTATCAACCACACTAAATCATACGCCGCCTTATTTTTTTCTGTGCTTGTCTCTGCTTGGACCACGTGACCAGCAGTGGGCGCAACCAGTTCCACAGCTAATGCGGCAATAAGGGCACCACCCCCAAACGCAGTCATTCCACCAATTATTTTGTTACTCGGCTGCCAACTTAGACCTAAAAGAGAACCTAGAGGGAGAGAGGCGGCCGACAACCCACCGAGAAGGGCTGCGAAAAGAACAAAGTGATAATCCATAAATCCCCCAGTTTTTTATGGATATATTGTTATCTAATATACTCCAATCGAGAAACAAAAAATTACAAT
>JAYYZV010000155.1:0-73404 GCA_036339975.1 Pseudomonadota bacterium
TTTTGCAACATCGTCGGATTGCGCTCCACCTAACAAAAGCAGCGCCAAAAATACAAAAATAACCATAACATACGGAATTTTATTCATAATCTAATACCGGACTATTTCTTTAGAGCTATATTGATCTATGTCTTCCTCTACATAACGTCAATAAAATCCATCGATGGATATAATATCGTATGACTAGGCGATCGTATTTAATCCGCCCATGATATCAGGATACGAGAAGGGATGAATAAAGGACGGGTAAAACCGTATGTCCCCGATTTTAAATGATCTTCCATGACATTAGTGTTTGGTAGTGATCAACCAAAATATTAGTCAAAACATCAGAGCCTTATGAGTGCTCGCGCTGCTTGAGATGTCCGGGTGGTCTGCCATAAACTATCCAAATGATAGACAAAACAATTGAAACGCTCGCTGAGGCAGTTTCGTTGATTAAAGACGGTGCTGTAATTTTGGTTAGCGGTTTCGGGGAGTCGGGCAACCCCACCGAACTTACGCACGCGCTAATCGATCACGGCCCCCGCGAACTTACTCTTGTTAATAACAACGCCGGGAACGGACATGTCGGTCTAGCAGCGTTACTGGAAGCGGGGTTGGTGAGCAAGATGATCTGTTCGTATCCGAGGTCCTCACATTCCGAAGTGTTCAACACCATGTACCGCGAGGGTCGGATAGAGCTTGAAGTAGTGCCTCAGGGAACGCTGGCCGAGCGTATCCGTGCCGCGGGTGCCGGGATTGGTGGGTTTTATACACGAACGACGATTGGGACGTCCCTAGCAGAGGGAAAAGAACGCCGTATCTATCGCGGTGAGGAATTCGTTCTTGAGGACCCGCTACACGCTGATTTTGCATTGGTAAAAGCAGACTTGGCCGATCGCTGGGGTAACCTGACTTATAGAATGGCCGCACGAAATTTTGGGCCCATCATGTGCACGGCGGCCAATACTACCATTGTACAGGCTCGAAAAATTGTCGATCTGGGGGATATCCCGCCGGAACAGGTCGTAACTCCGGGCATCTATGTTGACCGGGTCGTAGAAGTAACCAATCCTATTAGTGAACGCGAAATGATCGCAAAAGATATCCGCTATATCGGTGGAGAGGGGCCTTGACTGAAATTCTCAGCCGCGAACAGGTGGCGTGGCGTCTCGCACAGGATATAGGTGATGGTAGTTACGTGAACCTCGGCATCGGTATGCCCGAAATTGTCGCCAATTATATTCCAGATGGAAGGGAAATCGTTTTTCATAGTGAAAACGGCATTCTGGGAATGGGGCCAGAACCCGCTGCTATCGAAATAGAATACGACCTTATAAATGCTGGCAAGAAACCGGTAACTATACTTCCTGGTGGGGCCTTTTTTCATCACGCGGATTCGTTCGGCATGATAAGGGGTGGGCACATAGATATATGCGTTCTCGGCGCCTTCCAGGTTTCCGCAAAGGGAGATCTCGCAAACTGGTCAACTGGCGGACCGGATGCGGTACCGTCAGTCGGTGGAGCGATGGATCTTGCGTTGGGTGCGCAGCGGGTATTGGTAATGACAGATCACAACACTAAAAATGGCGACTTTAAGATAGTTGAGGAATGCACCTATCCGCCGACGGGCCTTGGGGTGGTTGGTACTGTTTGCACTGACATCGCGGTCATCGATATTTCGGCCGACGGGCCGGTCGTACGCGAAAAGGTGTCGGGTCTTTCGTTTGACGATTTACAATCCCGGACGGGGGCTAGGCTTCTCGGGGTTGAGAGCTGCGGCGAACTAAAAGTTCCCGTTCTGGATTAGTTGTTGTCAACCTCACTTGTCCGAAAAAAACAGTGGCCCGTTTTCTCAGCGATAAATTTGCTTCATTTGAAATCGAACAGTCGTAGTGGATTCTGCACCAAGACCTGATGTCGGTCGTCCTCGTTTGGCAACAGATGTGGGATTATGGCCACGAGCTCGCCGGTATCGTGCTGGTCACCAATGTTATATCGCTGGGAATGCGGCCAGTCTGTACCCCAGAGAATACGGTTCGGTGCCGACGTAACAAGTGCCTCCGCGAACTCCGGCGCATCCATATAAGGTGGGCCCAAAGATGAGCAGCGATCGATACAGGAAATCTTGGCTCAGATATGCGCGTTGCCCCGCAAAAGTTCTAAAAGTTTTGTGGACGCCGGCTGACTCAGGCCATCCCCAAAGTCAATTCCGGAATAGTGATCTATTATTGTAGGTGTTTCATGCTGGCCAGCCAGCTCGCGTTTTGGATAAGGCCGTCTGGCTTGGTGTGAATTGTTAGGGAGCAGCCACTATCCATCACCATGCTGGTTACTCGTTCGATCAAGGACAGGTTTCTGGTCCCGCCGCTTTCCGCGACCATGTTGAAACGCGCACCTCGAATGCCGCTTTCGTGGAGTTTGTCTATATCCACATCCGAAAACATGAAGATGCGCGTCTACAGAACCTGGCGGCAACATATAAGACGGCTTCCGCGGGTTGGGGGTGTTGGAAAGCAATATGGCAGATCGCCTGATCCGGTCATCTATCTTATCCCGGACTCAATTCTTTAGCTTAGTCGTGACCAGTCTTTGATGGCAGAATATGCTACGCTTCAACGTTAACGAAAGGAAAAATAAAATGGCTCGGGTAAAACCCATCCAACGGGCGGAGGCGCCTGACTTAGAGGACGTTTTCAGCCGTGCGGAGCAGGCGCTTGGTTTTGTACCTAACAGCTTTTTTGCGATGGGACGTTCCCCCGGTATCCTGCGCGCTTTTACGCGACTAGCGCGGGAGGTGATAGGCGTCCCTGGCAAGGTGCCGTTGCCATTGAAGCGGATGGCCGGATATATGGCTAGCCGCTCCGCAGGTTGCATGTATTGTTCATCCCATACGGCGGAGTCCGCAAGTGTTGTCGATGGAGTTCCGCCAGAAAAGGTAGCGGCGATTTGGAATTACGAAACGAACGATCAGTTCGATGACGCGGAGCGGGCAGTTCTCCGAATGGCACAGGGCGCCGGGACATCGCCCAATGCCGTATCCGATCAAGATATGGAAGAGCTTCACAAATACTTTGATGATGACCAGATCGTCGAATTGGTTGCTGTGGTCTGTTTGTTCGGCTGGCTCAACCGTTGGAACGACACAATGGCCACTGATCTTGAGCCGCGGCCGCTAGAATTTGGGCTGTCCAACCTGTCCGACAGCGGTTGGGCGCCCGGCAAACATGCGACTGAAGTTTGATCCGTGAAGTATTCGCCCAGCTCCGGACCTCAGGGCCCGGAGGCATATCCGTCTCTCTCTGGGCGTCCGGTGATCGTAACCGGGGGTGGGCAAGGCATAGGTCGCTACCTTGCGCTGGCCTTGGCCGAGCGGGGCGCGCTCGTCGTGATCACAGCTGCTCGGGATCCATCCTCTCTGGATGAATCTGTTGCTCTGGCAGCAGGGTTGGATGGCGAGGTGGTCCCCTTGGTGGCAGATATACGCGATTTGAAAGATTGCGAGCGGACGCTGGCGTTTGCAATCTCGGAATTCGGTGGAGTACAGGCATTGGTAAATAACGCGGCACGCGGTATCGCCTATGTCCGAGAAACCACCGGTGGCGGGCCGGTGCCGTTTTGGGAAACCGACCGTTTTCGCTGGGCTGAAACCATGGTGACTAACGTCGTCGGCCCATTTCAGATGAGCGCCGTGGTAGGGGCGTATATGACCGAAATCGGGTTCGGACGGATCATAAATGTGTCGACCAGCGACCGGTCTATGGTACGTGAGATGAATTCGCCCTACGGCCCCTCTAAGGCCGCGCTAGAGGCGATGAGTGTAGTCTGGGCAAAAGAGGGAGCTGCCAGCGGTATAGCCGTCAACGTGCTGTTGCCAGGCGGAGCGACAGAAACCCGAATGGTAACTGGCGTTTCTCAACGTGCTCCGCTTCCACCGGATATTATGAATGCATCAATCTTGTGGCTGTGTTCCGATGGGTCAAATGGCTATACGGGTGGCCGCTATAAGGCGGATGAATGGGATATTACGCTGGAGCCAGAACAGGCGGCGGCTGGCGCTCGCCAAGCATCACATGATCTACCTGTAGTCATGTAGGGGGCTACTCCCGGGTCTCTCGGTGCCAAATATACAGACCGCTGCCAATCACGATTGCCGTTCCGAGGATTGAGTACCCATCCGGGATCTGTTCAAAAACAATGATGCTCAAGATAGTAACCCAGATAATTTGAGTATAGAGGAACGGCGAAAGCGTGGATATTGCCGCAACTTCGAACGCGCGAATTAGCAAATAATGGCCAAATCCGAATAGCGCGCCGGTCCCGACCATTATTGCCCATGCTTGTGCATCCGGCGCCTTCCAAACAAAAGGGGTAATACAGGACATCACAATGACGCCTACTGTCGATGTCCAGAACAGGCTTGTTTTCGTGTCTTCTGTTCTACCGGCAATACGGGTCATAATCTGATATGAAGCGTAGCAAATGGCCGTACCTAGGGGCAGAATTGCAGCCCAGTGCATCATTCCCATACCCGGCCGGATGATAACTAGTACACCTAAGAGGCCAACAAATATTGCTGCCCAGCGGCGCCGTCCGACTTTTTCGCCAAGAAAAGGGATTGATAATGCCGTGACGATAAGTGGTGCGGCGAAGTTGATAGCGACCGCGTCTGGCAGGGACAGGTAGATCAGCGCCGTAAAAAAAGTGATGGTTCCCAGCATCAGCGTGACAGATCGCGCGATGTGTAAAAACGGCCGCGAAGTTTTCATCTGGCTAACGATCCCTGAACGGGAAAATATTGCAAGGAAGACCAGCGCGTGAAAGACGTAGCGCGCCCATACGACCTGCATAATATGATAATCTGCGGCCAGTATTTTCACACATGCCTCGCCCAATGCGAAAAACGCGATACCCGAACACAGCAGAAAAATGCCGAGGCGCGGGTTTTGAACTCTTGGGCCTACGTCCATAAGTCGCTTATGATGGTCGTCCGCACACTTACCCCGCAATCTCTACGATGTCTCGTTGACCGGTGACTTGGTTTCCTAACCTGAGAAATTTGCGCATTACATCGGAGAAAAACCTGCATTGAGCCTTCTTCGTTAAAGATTCTATTGTAGAATCGACATTTGGGTTGGGGTGAGGCGGGTCACCACCATTGCTTCGCGGTTCAGCATTGAGGATAGCCGTGGGCTAACATCCTCATTCCAGTAGTCGCTGCCATACACCTCGTCGTAGAGGCGCTCGCGTTCTGCCTCGTTCTCGAAACGGCGGATCCAGACGTATACCGTGTCGTCCTCCTCGCCGCGGAAACTACCGGCAATCACCATGCCTTTGGCAACCTGGAAGGGGATAATCTCTTCATGCATCACCTTCAGCCAGTTTTCCATCTGTCCTTCGAGAACTGTGTATTGCCTTAGTTCATAAAATGCCATCAGTCGTTTCTCCCTTGTTAATGTCTCTTATTCGTCCACCATGCTCGTCACGTCAATATTGGTGGCGGGCATCCAGAGCTGAAGAATCCCAAGTGACGTTACCCCCGTATACAGGCTACCATGAAGGGAGATACTGTCACCCCATCCGAAAATCGGATACCCATTTATGAAACCCAACTTGTTTGCCGGCTCGCAACTCGCCCCCGTCTTCCGGGAGTGCGCTTTCTGCCTTTGGGATGTCGGTGCGCGCGGTGGCGTGGACCCAATATTCGCACCGTTTGCATTTGCGATTGACGCGGTCGGATTCGAGCCAGATCCGCCGGCTTTTGCAGAGTTATCTTCCTCAGGGCGATGGCGCAGCGAGAAGTTTTTCGAGACGGCCCTTGGCGGTCCCGACACTGGTTCCACTCTGAATATCACTAGTGACCCGGCCGGCGCGTCCTTTCTGAAACATGATGTGGCAATAGGTGTCCGTTATGGTCTTGACGATTTGTTCCAGGTTAGGCGTACCGTCGAAATTCCTACCGTGACGATTGACCACGCAATGGCTGAGCTGGGCGTACCGGCGCCCACCCTTCTGAAACTCGACGTAGAAGGTCTGGAACTCGATATTCTAAAGGGTGCTGCTGAGGCGTTGAAAGGTGTCGTCGCGATAAAGCTCGAAGCCGGTTTTATGCGCCACCGATTTGGCCAGCCGCTGGTGGGCGAAGTGATCGCATTTCTAGAATGTCATGGTCTTTATGCCGTCGATCTGGTTGACCAGATGCGCTGGCGCAAGCGGCCTTGGGCCGGGGATCCATATTCCGTAAAGGGGACACCCCCCTATTCGCGGGGTAGGTTGGCACAGGCGGACATCATATTTCTGCGCGAACCGCGGACAATAACACCCGGCATGGCAAGGCCAGCCGCATTAGCCGCCATCGGTCTTGGCTACTTCGATCACGGTTTAGAGTTATTGCGCGAAGGCAGCGACGAAGACGATAACTTCCTGCAAAATGCGATTTCTATAGCATCCAAACTCTATGCGCGCGCGCGGGGGCGACAAGAACTTCGAGACAGTATCATCCATATTTCCCGACTTGTGCGATCGCTAACAGTTGGCCTGAATGTACCGCCGCGGAATTCCTGAAATGTCTGATTTTGTTTTGAAAATTGCTTAGGGGAGAGGTTGCTAACCTTGGGCTTCTGCATTCCAAATACAGTGACGCTGAAAAATTAACTACCTCTCTCGAGTGGCCGCCTTATTTCTTCGAATTATCAACAGTAAAGGGATCGGTATAAGGGCACCTAGCGCATATAGAATAAAAGAATTTAAGTAACCAATCATAACCGCCTGATTGCCGATCTCTTGTGCCAATGAAATAAGCCCGTTTGGTGTGTCCAAATTCATGAATTCTTCTACGCCGGGTCGCGCGAGAAGTTCATTATAAGAATTTGCTATTTCTGACAGCTCCGAGTGGTTCACCTTGCTTGTTCTGAGAACCACCATCACGTTGAGAGCTATAAAAATGCTACTCCCATAGTTTCGTATCAGATGGAAAAAGGCAGTACCGTCCGCCATAAGGTTTTCCCGAAGTGTGGAAAAGGTGACTACCGAGAGTGGTACCCACAATAATCCGCAACCGATACCCTGCAGAATGCCAACCCAAGAGACGAACGAAACGGTTATATTGGCGTTGAAGCCCGCAGAGATTAATCCCGATAAACCAATTGCCACAAGACCCAGACCCATACTATAGCGAGGGTCGGTCTTTGTGATCCTTGGGGCTACCAGAAACCCTAGAAAGATTCCAACGCTTCGCATCGCGAGGATAAAGCCGATGTCTGAATCCGGATATCCCACATAATCTTGCAGCATCGTTGGTAGAAGAACTGTTGTGGTTACATTAAGCATTCCGTACACAAAGACGAAAATTAGGCCGATAGCATAATTACGATCGGTAAAAAGGTATGGGTTAATGAAAGGGTTTTTGTGAAAAAAAGAATGTACTAGAAAAAAATAACAACTCAGTACCAATATCACCCCGAGAAGGATTATAAATTTACTCTCGAACCAGTCGAGGCGCTCACCTCGATCAAGAATGATTTGCAAACACGATACAGCCAAAGACAGGGTCATAAACCCTACCCAATCAAGCTTGGAATGTCCGGTTCTCTCAACGTCTTTTATAAAAGCTATGACACCAAGAAGTGCTGCGAGACACACCGGTAAGAGCAAATAAAAAGTCCATCGCCAGCTATATTCTTCTGACATATATCCGCCAAGCGCAGGAGCAAGGCCGGGTCCAATGACCACCGACATACCCCAGATACTCATAGCGATCGCTCGCTTGTCGGGTTCCTTATATGTGTTGAGGATAACTGCCTGAGCAATGGGTACCAAGGGGGCACCAAAGGCGCCCTGCCCAATCCGGTATAGCAATAGTGGTTCTAGTGAGCTTGTTATTGCGCACATATAGGTGGTTGCTGTGAACCCAACTATGCACCAAATCAGTGTATTGCGTTGCCCCCATTTTGCTACCAACCATCCAGTAAGCGGTGTTGCTACCGCCGTCGCCACTAAGTTCAGGGTGATTACCCATGAAATTTGATCCGGCGTCGCGGCCAGAGCACCCTGCATTTGTGGTAACGCGACGTTAACAATGGTTAATGCACATATGTAAACTGCGGTAACCAGCGACATTACCAGTAGAACAATTACTTTCGGAATTCCCCGATCAGCCATAAGAATTTTTATTGGTAGAACTCAGGTAACAAAGTTTGTCGGCCGTTTCCCGCTCTGATCCACGTTCATAAGAGCTGCGGTCACACGACTTGTTAATCGATAACAAGTTACATGGCCACAAGCCAGCCGGACGGTGGTAAAAAAGCTGAATTATATCTTTTGGCCAGTGCCACAGTATTCAAATTTGAATAAAGCCGGCCAGATCGGAGAAATGAACCGGCGGTTGCGAGCCGCGATATCTAATCGCCAAATTTGGAGGTTTTCTGGTCGGAGTGAGAGGATTCGAACCTCCGGCCCCTGCCTCCCGAAGACAGTGCTCTACCAGGCTGAGCTACACTCCGACCGGAACCGGCGGGTTTATACCTCTAGCGACAGCGACCGGCAAGCAATAGGAGGGTTTCCGTCGGCGGATTGTTGACTTGTCTCTGGCGTGGTTTCACTCTGCGAGTTGTGTTTCTTGAAGGAATTAACCAACGTGTCTGAAATATCGAAGCCCGACGCAACTCCCGGCAAGATGCATGCCTGTAAAGAAAACGGTATTGGTTGGATGATTTACGATCAACAGGCCAAATACAATGCCGTGACCTATGATATGCGTCGCGCAATTCCCGGGATCATGGCGGATTTTGAGGCTGACGACGAAATCCGGGTGGTGGTGATCACTGGGGCCGGAGAGAAAGCATTTATTTCCGGGTCCGATATTTCTCAGTTCGATGAAAAGCGTTCGTCGGAAGAGGCGAGGCGGAGATACGACGAGGCCTCTGAAATGGCCAATCTGGCGATGCGCAACTTCCCAAAACCGATGATCGGGATGATCCATGGGTTTTGCTTGGGCGCGGGTGTGCTTACGGCGATGCTCTGTGACTTCCGCATCGCCGCGGAAAATGCTCAATTTGGGGCACCTCCCGCAAAGCTTGGCCTCGGCTTCGGATATAGTGGGGTCGACGACCTAGTGAAGCTGGTGGGTCCGGCCTATGCCGCTGAAATTCTGTTCACCGGTAACCGTTATGATGCGAGGGATGCCCTTAAGATGGGCTTGGTCAGCCGGATTGTACCATACGATGAACTCCGGGAGAGCGTGCGGGAAATAGCCACCACCATCGCTGCCAATGCCCCGCTTACATTGAAATCGGTTAAGACATCTATTCGCAACGTTCAGCTCGACCGGCGCGCGCGTGACATGAAGACCGTCCAAGCTCAGATAGACGCCTGCTTCGCCAGCGAGGATTACAAGGAAGGCCGACAGGCGTTTATGGACAAGCGAAAGCCGGTTTTTATAGGGAAATAGGTATTTCTAGTAACTGCGGTGGATCGCAAATTCTACAGCCTCTATCAGTGACCGCTTAATGTATCCATCCGGGAACGGTTCGAGAGAAGCCCGAGCTTTCGCACCATACTCATGGGCACGTTCCATGGTCGCGGCCAGCGCGCCGGATTTTTCCAGCATTGAGACTGCACGACGGAAGTCTCCTTTTTTCTGTTCAAGGTCTTCCAACGCGCGGCGCCAGAAGGCTTTTTCATTATTGTCCGCAGTCCTGAAAGCTAAAACGACGGGCAGGGTGATTTTGCCATCGCGGAAATCATCACCCACGGCCTTTCCTAGCGTTGCCTGTCGAGCTGAATAGTCCAGCACGTCATCTACTAACTGGAAGGCCATGCCGATATTGTGACCGAAATACGAAAGCGCCTTCCAGTCGGCTTCGGGCCGCTCTGCAATGACGGCGCCGATCTCGCTGGCAGCGGCGAAAAGCTTCGCTGTCTTGGAACTGATCACTTCTAGGTAGTCCGACTCGGCCGTTTCGGTGTCGTTGGCAGTGACAAGCTGCAGTACCTCCCCCTCCGCGATAATCGACGAGGCCTGCGACAGGATGCGGAGCACGTCGAGATTGCCGTCTTCGACCATCAGTTCGAAAGCGCGGCTGAACAAAAAGTCACCAACCAACACGCTGGATTTGTTACCCCACAAGGCGTTGGCACTTGCCGCGCCGCGGCGAAGATCACTTTCGTCGACGACGTCATCATGTAGAAGCGTCGCTGTGTGAATGAACTCCACGCAGGCAGCGAGACCGATGTGCCGGTTAGCCTCGTAGCCGCACATCCGAGCGCTAGCGATGGTGAGCATCGGGCGTAAACGTTTTCCGCCAGCAGCAATGATATGGCTTGCGACCTGTGGAATTAAAATGACGGGACTTTCCATCCGATCAATAATAGTCTGGTTGACCCGCTGGATATCATCCAATGTCAGTGCGGTCAGCGCGTCGATGGACGGCTTAGGACGCTCTTGGCGTTCACGTTCAAAGTCGACAATAACGCTCACGGAGGCCTCGATTCTTGACGATTGCTATAGATATACGGAACATAGTTCGAGCAAGGTGCCGGTCAAGATGGAAGAAGCATGAAAGAACTGCTCCGATCCAATGAAATTGTGTTTCTGTCGTGGGTTGAAGCGCTGCTCAAATCCGAAGGCGTAGAAACCTTCATCCTCGACGGCCATATGAGTGTGCTGGAAGGCAGCGTCAGTGCTATACCCCGAAGGATCATGGTTTCTGAAAAAGACTATCATCGTGCACGCGGGGTACTTCATGAATCGGGCGAAGGAGATCGTTTTGCCTGAGCGGCCATTCGCCGCGCTACCCGAAGGAATCAGTGAGGATTCATTTCTCGGCGGGACCGTGACCCTACGTCAGCCCGTCCGCGGTTATCGGGCCGCGATAGATCCCGTAATGTTGGCGGCATCGGTGAATGCGGGACCGGGGGAGCGGGTGCTGGAAGCTGGAACAGGGCATGGTGCTCCGGCGATATGTCTTGCAAGACGTGTCCCCGAATGCATTGTTACTGGCCTTGAGATCCAGCCCGATCTGGTGCGCCTGGCGAATGATAACGCTCGGCTGAACGGTCTGGCCAAAAACGTTCAGGTTATGATAGGTGATTTGGGGAGGCAAATGCCGCGAATTGCGGCCGGGGCATTCGACCACGTGATGGCAAACCCTCCGTTTCTTGATGCGGCCCATGCCCACAAGTCGCCGGATGGTGGTCGCGCCGCCGCGAACGTGGAAGGCGAAGCCAAACTGCGCGACTGGGTAGAGTTTCTTTTGCGAATGGTGCGTCCAAAAGGCACAGTCACCCTTATACATCGTGCTGACCGGCTGGACGAAATTCTCACACTTTTGTATGGAAATGCAGGGGAAACGGTCGTGTTTCCCCTCTGGCCTAAACGAGACGTCGATGCCAAACGGGTGATTATATGTGCGCGCAAGGGAATTAGGGCGCCATTGACTATGTCGCCCGGGCTTATTTTGCACGAAGATGATGGCTCCTACACAAAACAGGCTGATGCAATTCTACGCGGCGGTGCCTGCTATCTTCGATAAATGATATAAATGTCCCATGACTTTCGATGAAATCAAGAACATCCTCAGCAATCTGATTGCAAGACTCCCAGTCGAGCGCTTCCGCAACCCGCCGCCGGTAATTGGCATACTGCGATTGGAAGGTGTAATCGGCCGGTCTGCAGGATCTGGCCGTCAGAGCCTAAGCCTCGACAGTTACGAGCGTGCCATCGGCAAGCTGTTCGATCGAAAAAACCTCAAAGCCGTTGCGCTGGTAATAAATTCCCCGGGTGGCTCGCCGGTGCAAAGTGCCCTGATTGCCAAACGTATCCGTGATCTTGCTGATGATAAGGGTATGCCTGTTGTATCCTTCTGCGAGGATGTCGCTGCATCGGGCGGCTACTGGCTGGCCTGCGCAGGCGACGAGATTTTTGCAGACGCTAATTCGATTGTCGGTTCGATCGGAGTGATTTCCGCCGGGTTCGGGTTTGCAGATCTGATAGAACGTTTCGGGATCGAACGTCGGATTTATTCGACTGGCCCTCGTAAGGGCATGCTTGACCCATTCCAGGATGAGAAACCTGAAGACGTGGATCGGCTACGTGAATTACAAGAAGATGTCTTCGAAAACTTCAAATCCTACGTCTATGAGCGCCGCGGCGACATGCTGAAGGGGAGTGACGAGGCACTGTTCACCGGAGACATCTGGACCGGTAATCAGGCTCTCGAGATCGGGCTTGTCGACGGACTGGCCGAGATGCGCTCGGAGATGCGAAAACGGTACGGTGACAAGGTTAAATTCTATAAGGCCGGCGTGCGCCGAGGCCTGTTCAGTCGTTTGCGGAACCGCAGTTTGTCAATAACTGCCCCAGCAGAAATCGTGTCGGCGCTAGACGACTGGGCGTTATGGAAACGCTACGGGCTCTAGGAACGATGTTGTGATTCTTAAATTGGTTATTTTGATGCTGATCATTGGCATCGTTTGGTGGGGTTTTAAAAGGGTGGCCCGTCAGAATGTTGGTGGACAGGGCGCTGAGAAAAGGCGCGATCGGATTGAAAACGAAGAGATGTTGGCGTGTGACATATGTGGGACGTTCGTAACCGCGAGGTCGTCGAATTGTGGGCAGGAGAGGTGTCCCTTTTGAGTGCTTAGAGGTCACCTATTTCTACGTCCTATGCCCGACTAAACCGCCTTTAATAAGGAAATCCTTATGGACTGGTTTAAATTCTTTCTCAAGCGGACAAAGCGTTACGCCTATTCATTCTACATTTTGAATAAAAACAAGTTTCTCGGTAGAACATTCGTTCCGCCCCCGTATCGGCGGCTCTTTATCGAAACTGTCAGTTTCTGCAATCTAGAATGCAAGTTTTGCACCTATCCCAAACATCTGCATCCCCGTGGTGTAATGGAAGATGAATTATTCCGGCAAGGAATAGATCAAGCAGCCGCATTGGGTATTGATGAAATCGCCCTGACGCCTATCAACGGTGAGGTGTTTATGGATCGAAATATCCTAGAGCGGTGGCAGTATATTGAGGATAGCAGCATAAAATCCCACGTATTTTACACAAACTTTATAGGCGCTGATGAAACGATGATTTTAGCGCTGTTATCGATGAAAAAATGTCGTTTTATTGAAATAAGTCTGTACGGCCACGATCTTGAGAGTTTCAGTAAAATAACTGGAAGAAGCGAAATACAATTTAACCGATTGATCGAAAACCTTAGAATCCTGAAACGGCATCTGGATAGAAAGCGGCCCGGTTTAGAAATTGTGATTGCCTTTCGAACTTATCGGACCTTTCGCCTGAACGGCGCGGCCTCCGACGGGCTTCTGGGTATAGTTAACCGGTTGGGCGCGGCTGGTGTCCATATCAGCGTCAGTTCAACGGTCGATAATTGGGGTGGCGATGTCACAAAGGATGATATTTCCGGCATTCAAATGAACCTGACAGAGGGACGTCATCTATACCGAAAAGGCCCGTGTGGGCTCCCGTTTGACAGTGTGCAAGTGACCGCCAGTGGACAGGTGAATGCGTGCGCTTGCAGGGATCCGCGAGGTACTTTGAGGTTGGGTGACCTGCGATCAGAACCGCTTGCGGATATCCTGTCTCCTCTAAACAAAAGATGGCTAAAAATCGTAGAAGACCATGAAGCTGGCCACTTCAATGACGTGTGTCGGTCTTGCGGCTTTTATAACAGCATTTACGACGAACGCCGTGCAAACGCCTTCAGGCAACTCGGTATCATCAGTAAGGAGGAGTTTATGTCGCGAGCAGTTTGTAAAGAAAATGGTCAAGCGCTTTCCCTTTAATCGGCATTCGTGGGTGCCCTGCCTCCCGATAAACAAAACCGGACTTTGCGTCAGTTTACATTCTCTCTAGCCTTATGCACTAACGCCCCTTATCACCTCACCATTGGGACTGGGGAATTAGTTTTCATTATGATCACAACCATGAAAGAATTAGGTCAATTTCGACAGAATATTCCGTTTGTTCAGCGATTCGTTGACCCGCCTCCTGACCCCTCGTATTTTGCGACCCACTATCACCTCATGGGCCCGAGAATTACGCCATGTCGCAGACCAACACTGCCGACACTTCCTTCCAATCGCTCATACTAAGGCTGCAAGCTTACTGGGCGGGGCAGGGCTGTGTCATTCTGCAGCCGTATGATATGGAAGTCGGCGCCGGGACATTCCATCCGGCGACGACCTTGCGGGCGCTCGGTCCGGAACCGTGGAAGGCGGCATACGTGCAGCCCTCAAGACGGCCGACTGACGGTCGCTATGGTCAAAATCCAAACCGGCTGCAGCATTACTACCAGTACCAGACGATCTTGAAGCCGTCGCCTGCCAACAGTCAGGATTTGTATCTAGACTCTCTTCGTCAACTCGGCATCGATCCCGACTACCACGATATTCGTTTCGTGGAGGATGACTGGGAAAGCCCGACCCTTGGTGCGGCGGGCCTTGGGTGGGAGGTTTGGTGTGACGGAATGGAGGTCACCCAGTTCACCTATTTTCAGCAAGTTGGAGGCATTGAATGCGACCCCGTCGCAGTCGAAATGACCTACGGTCTTGAACGCCTCGCCATGTACATTCAGGGCGTGGATAACGTCTACGATCTGGATTTTAATGGCGCGGGCGTGTTCTACGGCGATGTGTTCCTGCGTGCCGAGAGAGAATTTTCGGCCTATAACTTCGAGCACGCAAACACCGAAAAACTATTTCGCGAGTTTGAATATGCGGAAGACGAATGCCATGCGCTTCTGGATGAGAAACTTGCTTTGCCTGCTTACGATCAATGCATCAAGGCCAGCCACGTCTTCAACCTGCTGGATGCCCGGAATGCTATCAGCGTCACTGAACGCGCGTCCTACATCGGCCGGGTGCGGGCGTTGGCAAAGGGCAGTTGCGAAGCATGGTTGGGCACGACTGCCGCGGCCAATCCGGCGGGATAGCGATGCCTGAACTTTTGTTTGAGCTATTTTCCGAGGAAATTCCCTCCCGTATGCAGAGCCGTGCCGTGGATGATCTGGCGCGACTAGCCACCTCAAGTCTGCAAGAGGCCGGGCTGGTACACGGCGACTTACGCACCTTTGTAACTCCTCGGCGATTAACGCTCGTCGTTGACGGGTTGCCCGAAAAACAGCCCGATCTGCGCGAGGAAAAACGTGGCCCTAATGTCGACGCGCCGGAAAAGGCAATTGAGGGTTTTTTGAAGGCCAACGGCTTGACCCGCGAGGAATGCGAGGAACGGACGCTGGAAAAAGGCACGTTTTTGTTCGCGGTGGTTGAACAGGCGGGTGCCGAAACGGCGCACATCTTAACCCAATTATTATCGGATGTGATCGCAAAATTTCGTTGGCAGAAGTCTATGCGGTGGGGGAGCGGGGGCCTGCGCTGGGTGCGTTCTCTGGAGCGGATATTGTGTCTATTTGACGGCCAAGTGCTGGCCGTCGCCACCCGGAACGACGTACCCTGTGGTGACGTTACATCCGGACATCGGTTTCTTGCCCCGGAAACGTTTGCCGTGACGCATTTCGCAGATTACGAGAAGAAGCTGCGCGATACATACGT
Organism: Pseudomonadota bacterium; assembly: GCA_036339975.1. GTDB lineage: Bacteria > Pseudomonadota > Alphaproteobacteria > MPNO01 > UBA830 > UBA830. Next base: position 15,554 of record JAYYZV010000155.1, read on the forward strand.
GATTCTCGATCAGGAATATCGTAAAAGTTTCATCCTCAATGGGGTCCAGAATGCGGCGGCTGGAGAAGGACTGACGTTGCGCGAAGATACCGGCTTGTTGGAAGAGGTCGCGGGGCTAGTTGAATGGCCGGTTGTGTTGCTCGGGCGGATCGACGACGATTTCATGGATGTGCCGGACGAGGTGCTAATCACCTCGATGCGGGCCCATCAGAAATATTTTTCTTTGAAAAAAGACGATGGTTCCCTCGCGCCGTGTTTTGTAGTGGTGGCAAACATGGAGGCGAAGGACGGCGGAAAGTCGATAGTTTCCGGTAACGAGCGGGTGTTGCGGGCCCGGCTGGCGGATGCCAAGTTCTTCTGGGATCAGGACCGAAAGGCGACGTTGGAAAGCCGGATCCCGGTGCTGGCTAAGAGTGTGTTTCAAGCTAGGCTTGGCACCATGGCACAAAAAGTCCAACGAGTGACGGCGCTTTCCGGTGACATTGCTACTTTTATCCCCAACTGCGATGTCGAAAAGGCCCGGCGGGCAGCGCGTCTCGCCAAGGCCGACTTGGTGAGCGAAATGGTCTATGAGTTTCCCGAGCTGCAGGGCACAATGGGCCGCTATTACGCGCTCAACGATGGTGAGGATGCGGTCATCGCCGATGCCATCGCTGACCACTATTCCCCGGCGGGGCCGGGTGATGATTGTCCGACCTCTCCCGTTTCTGTGGCTGTCGCGTTGGCCGATAAGCTAGACACGCTGGTCGGTTTCTTTGCCATTGACGAAAAGCCGACTGGTTCGCGAGACCCCTATGCGCTGAGACGATCTGCGCTCGGTATCATTCGGCTGATCCTGGAGAACGAACTGCGACTGCCATTGCGCGACGCTTTTTTGAAGGCCTATTGCGGTTATAACGACACCGTTTCCGGTTTTTCAAACACGTCCGCCGACAGTCGCCAACCAGAAATCGTCGAACGCGAACTGCTCGATTTCTTTGCCGACCGGTTAATGGTTCATTTGCGTGAGCGCGGTGTGCGCCGAGACTATGTCGAGGCGGTTTTTGCACTGGGTGGGGACGACGATCTGGTTCGGCTTATCGCGCGGGTTGACGCCCTGTCCGGGTTTCTCGCAACCGATGACGGAGAGAATCTTTTGGCAGCCTACAAACGCGCCTCGAATATCGTTGCAATCGAAGAAAAGAAGGAAGGCGTATCCTTTGGTGGGGGTGTTTCAGCCGATAAACTAACGCAGGTGGAAGAACGCGCCCTACTCGACGGGCTTTCTTCATCGTCGGCAAGCGCCAACGCTGCAATTAATGAAGAAAAATACGTTGTCGCGATGGAGGCTATGTCGTCTCTGCGTCGGCCAGTCGATTTGTTTTTTGAGAATGTCACGGTAAATGCCGACGACGCTGACCTTCGTAAAAACCGCCTGCGGCTGCTGTCGGAGTTCCGTTCTACACTCGGCAAGATCGCCGATTTATCGCGCATAGAGGGTTAGTTTATGAGCCAGCGGCAATGGGTATATAAATTTGGTGGCGGAGGTGCGGAAGGCGCGTCCGACATGAAAAACTTGCTCGGTGGTAAGGGTGCAAACCTCGCCGAGATGTCGTCTCTTGGCCTTCCCGTCCCTCCCGGCTTCACGATCACCACGGAATTGTGCGCCGCTTACTATGACGCTGGCGAGAATTACCCAGACGATCTTTCCGGTCAGGTGGATGCGGCGCTGGAGTTCGTTGAGGAAACCGTCTGTGCCAAGTTCGGTGATTCCGAGAATCCGATGCTGGTGTCGGTTAGATCTGGCGCTCGGGTCTCCATGCCCGGCATGATGGATACCGTGCTCAACCTTGGCCTCAATAATGCTACGGTCATGGGTCTGGCAGCGAAAAGCGGTGATTCCCGATTTGCGTGGGATTCCTATCGTCGTTTCATCCAAATGTACGGTGTTGTTGTCCTCGGCGTCGATCACGATAATTTTGAGGAAATTATTGACAACCAAAAGATGATGAATGGCGCCACCCTCGATACCGATCTCGATGCTGATGACTGGAGGGCGGTTGTATCCGGAGTCATGGAGCGAGTCGAGGACGAGACTGGCAAGCCTTTTCCTCAGGAACCGCGTGATCAGCTATGGGGCGCGATCACGGCAGTGTTTGGCAGCTGGCAGAACGACCGCGCGAACACGTACCGCAGGCTTCATAATATCCCCGAAAGCTGGGGCACGGCGGTTAACGTTCAGGCTATGGTGTTCGGAAATATGGGAGACGATTGCGCTACCGGCGTTGCCTTTACCCGTGATCCGTCGGACGGACGCAATACGTTCTATGGTGAATATTTGGTAAATGCTCAGGGCGAGGATGTGGTCGCCGGCATTCGCACGCCCCAACACCTGACAATATCTGGCAAAAACGAGCATGGCTCCGATGTGCCCGCTATGGAAGAAGTCATGCCTGAAGTATTCAGGCAACTCGATGAAGTGCGCTTGAGTCTCGAAAAGCATTATCGTGACATGCAGGATATCGAATTCACTGTTCAGCAAAACAAGCTGTGGATGCTGCAGACCCGGTCGGGCAAGCGAACGGCGGAGGCGGCGCTGAAAATAGCCTGTGAGATGGTTAATGAGGGGCTGATATCGAAAGAGGAAGCAATTTTGCGCGTCGATCCGGAATCTCTTGATCAACTTTTGCACCCTACGCTTGATCCCGACGCGGAACGCGACCTGCTTGCCAAGGGTCTCCCGGCGTCGCCAGGTGCGGCGTCTGGCGCGGTAGTGTTCTCCGCTGATGAAGCAGAGGCCAGATCGGCGGATGGCGAGAAGGTGCTTCTGGCTCGTATTGAAACCAGCCCCGAAGACATCCATGGCATGCATGCAGCGCAGGGCATCCTTACCAGCAGAGGCGGAATGACGAGCCATGCAGCAGTCGTCGCGCGGGGGATGGGACGTCCATGCGTTTCTGGAGCCGGGGACCTGAGGATCGATTATGAAACCCAGAAGCTAACGGTTGGTGGTCGTGAAATTTTAGCCGGCGAAACCCTGACCATCGACGGCACGTCTGGTGAGGTCATGTTCGGAGAAGTACCGACACGGCAGCCGAAACTGTCCGGCAATTTTGCGACGCTGATGGCTTGGGTTGATGAAGTGCGTGACCTCAATGTCCGGACTAACGCGGAAACGCCTCTGGATGCGGAGACGGCCATAAGTTTTGGTGCCGAGGGTATCGGGCTCTGTCGGACCGAACATATGTTTTTCGATGCGGAACGCAGAGTGGCAGTCCGTGAGATGATTCTTGCTAAAGACGGTGACGGTCGCCGTGCGGCTCTTGCTAAGATCCTCCCTATGCAGCGTCAAGACTTTGTCGAGCTGTTTCGGATTATGGCGGGCAAGCCGGTAACAATCCGCTTGCTAGATCCTCCCCTGCATGAGTTTTTACCCCACACGGCTGAAGAAATGCGGAAGGTTGCAGATGCTTCAGGTGTTTGTGCGGAGGATTTGCGGATCCGAATCAGCGAATTGGCTGAAGTAAATCCGATGCTGGGTCATCGCGGCTGTAGGTTGGGCGTGACATATCCCGAAATTCCGGAAATGCAGGCCCGGGCTATATTCGAAGCCGCGATCGAAGTTTCGAAGGGCACCGATAAACCAGTCGAGCCCGAGGTCATGATTCCGTTGGTGTCCGACAAGATGGAATTCGATCTTCTGCGGGAGCGCATTGACGGTGTTGCCATGACAGTTTTCCAAGAAACCGGGTCAGAGGTTCCATATCTTGTCGGCACTATGATTGAACTGCCGCGCGCTGCTTTGCGTGCGGGCGAAATTGCGGAAGGTGCTGAATTTTTCTCCTTTGGGACAAATGACCTGACCCAGACCACTTTTGGGTTGTCGCGCGATGACACCGCGGGCCTGCTTAAAGAGTACGAACGTCGTGGCATATTTGGGATTGATCCTTTCGTATCGATCGATGTGGACGGTGTCGGCGAACTTTTAAAGCTAGGTGTCGAACGCGGACGCGAGACACGTCCTGGGATTAAACTCGGTATCTGCGGCGAACACGGCGGTGATCCGTCGTCTGTGCATTTCTGCGCCGATATTGGATTGGATTACGTTTCTTGCTCGCCTTATCGCGTTCCAGTCGCTCGGCTTGCCGCCGCTCAGGCAGCGCTGCGGATTCGTCGGTAAGCAGAGGTCTATACGGCCATCCAGACCGGTTTCTGCGGCGTCACTTTTACGCCGTTCGCTAAAAGTTGGCCATTTTCAAAGACATCTAGCCGGAGCATGGCAATGCCCCTCCCTTTCTGCGCCGAATGTATCTCGCCGGCGTGTATATCACCTGCCGTAACCAAGGTTCCTGACGCGATCTCACCGTCGAATGTGATGGGGAATAACCTTTTTTTAACGAGGTTGCGGTGTTTCATTCGCGCGGTTACTTCCTGGCCGACGTAACAGCCTTTCCCAAAATCGACGCCGTTCAGTTCGTCGAACCCGACTTCGAGTGGTAGGGATTTTTGGGGTATTAGGTCGGTGAAGCTTTCAGGGATTCCCAGAGAGATTCGCTTCGCGTCGTACTCGGCTCGGTTTTTTTCCATCAAGGTTTTGGCCGGCGAAGATAACTCGTTCTTGTCTATCAGCTGTATCGTTCGCTCTCCCATTTCTGCGTGACGGGGGTCAATATAGGATACGCTATCAACCTGAGTTTTGGCGGAGCCAGCTTTCGCTGAGACGTCGCGACTGTCGATATCGAGCATTACGCGGACCGCGAAAGTGCTGGTTTTACAGGCGATTGTAACCTTCGCCCGAAGTCGATACATGGTCAGGCGTTTTATGAGCCCTGGAATGTTTTCGGTTTTGCAGTCCAGTAGAAACTGTCCCTCGAAATCGACAACGAAGAAGTCGTACAGATACTTACCCTGAGGCGTCAGAAGTGCGGCGTATATTGCCGAGTTCTTAGTCACTTTATTAATATCGTTGGTGATCAGGCCCTGAAGAAATTCGCCCGCGTCTTCGCCAGCAACTGAGACGATGCCGCGATCCATAAGGGGAATGTCGATTTTATGCCCCATCGGCAGAAACTCCTTTTTTGACTAATTATAGCTTTCGCGTGGAATTATTCAGTCGTGAGGCTATAACTCGCCACATGATCGCAGAACAATGCGTCCTCTCCGCGGTAATTTCAATACGCAACGAGGAAGATCAGCTCGCCGATTGCCTCGCGATGCTTTCTTTCGCGGATGAAGTCGTCGTATTGCTGGATGACTGCACAGATGGGTCTCGCGAAATCGCTGCGCGTTATACCGATCGCCTTGTTGATGGCGACTGGGCGCTGGAAGGTGACCGGCGCAATGCAGGGATCGAGGCGTGTCGAGGAGTTTGGATTTTCGAGATCGACGCAGACGAACGCGTACCGGTGGCGCTGGGCGCGGAAATTCGTCAGGTTGTGGAAACCAGCTTGCACGACTGGCATGGAATTTTGGTCGACAACTATATCGGCGACCACCTTGTACGGCATGGCTGGGGCGGATCTTGGGGAAAAGCTCAATATCCAGGCCTGTTCCGGAAGGGAACAAAGCGCTGGGGGCGGCAGCGGCTGCATCCGGCCCTAGAACTGAACGGGAGTGAGGGACCGCCTCTGAATAACAGGGTTGACCATTACGTCGACCGGAATATTTCGGACATGATGCGACGACTAGATTCTTATACCACTGCCCGAGCCCGCGATATTCGCGAGCATAATGACGGTGGATCTTATGCCAGAAATTTACGTCGGTTCTTCACCCGTTTCTGGAAGTGCTATGTCTCACGTAGGGGTTATCGCGAGGGTAAATACGGCTTTCTGATCGCATTATGCGCCGCGCTTTATCCTCTTCTGTCTTATCTGAAAGCCACGCTGGAGGAGAATTAGTGGCTATCGTTAGGATGGCAGACGATGGCATTGCGTTTGATGGCGATACGCTTTCGCACGGACCCCTCGGTGGTGCGGAAACGGCGTTTGTGTCCCTGGCGGAAGCGTTGGCCGCGCGCGGCCACCAAGTGTCCGTCTATAATAAGTGCGAGACGCCTATGACCCGCAACGGTGTTTCGTGGGAGCCGTTGGAAAATGCCTTGCCGGACTCGGCCGATCTTTATATCGCTAATCGTGGTGACAGGCTCATTCAGCTTGTACCGCAGGCTCGGTCTCGGGTTTTTTGGATTCATAATCCCGCCCAGTATTTAAACAAGTGGCGTTACTGGCGGAAACTGCGGCGCTGGAGGCCGATCGTGGTATTTTCCTCCGATTTTCATGCGAGGACGATGGCCGGCTGGATGCCGGCTGGCGGTCGGCAGACGATCCCTTACGGAATATCGGAGAGTTTCCTGAAAGTAACACCGCCTGCGGATCCGCCGCCTCCATGTGTGGCGTTCACCTCCAGTCCTCTGCGGTCGCTCGACTGGCTTCTTGATTTGTGGTGTGCGGGCATCCGACCGAAAGTGCCGCATGCTCAGCTTCATGTGTTTTCTAGTCCTAAGACCTATGGCGCCCATGGTGATACGAGGTTAGAGGCGATGAACGCAGTACTCGAGCGTGCAGCCGGAATGGTGGATCAGGGCGTCGTGATCCGAGACCCGCTGCCGAAGGCGGAGCTTGCGGATGCCCTTGCTGGCTTCCGCGCGATGCTATATCGCGGCGACCCAGGCGAGACCTATTGTCTAGCGGTGGGTGAAGCACAGGCGGTCGGCATTCCCGCGGTGGTGCAGGATATAGGCTGTGTAGCCGAGCGTGTGGTCGAGGGCGAGACGGGTTTTGTGGCGATCGACGATATGGATTTCGCGAGACGCGGCTGCGATATCCTGACGGATGACGAACTCTGGCGCCGTCTTCAGAAAAAAACGCTTGAACGGCAGCGCCGCTGGACATGGAGCGATGCTGCTGCCGACTTCGAAAAGCTGATTCCTGAATGAAAATTATGCAGACTATGGCCGGTGGAACCGTTGGTGGCGCGGAGGAGTTTTTCGTCCGTCTTGCGGCCGCGTTTGCATCCCGCCGGGTAGACCAATCCATCATAGTTCGACCCAACGGTACGAGGAGCCCTAGGCTACGCGAAGTAGGAGTTGATCCCGTAGAACTGCGCTTCGGTGGACCACTTGATTTCCGTACCGTACCGTCACTCGCTTTGGAGATAGATCGAGTGCAACCCGATATCGTGTTGTCGTGGATGAACCGTGCGTCCGCGTTAACGGGAAAGGCCCGGCTGCGGGCCCGTGCAAAACCTGTACAGATCGGCCGGCAGGGCGGTTACTACGATCTCAAATACTATCGGTATTGTGATCACCTTATCGGCAATACCCCGGACATAGTAAAACACATGGTCGACAACGGCTGGCCGATGGACCGTGCGCATTATGTTCCCAACTTCGTACGCGCCGATCCGGGTGTTGTGCTGCCGCGCAGCCTGTTTGACGTTCCTAGTGACACACCGCTGATGCTTGCTGCGGGCCGCCTCCACCGGAACAAGGCTTTTGATATACTCTTACAAGCCATGAAGTATGTGGACGGTGTACATTTGCTTCTGGCTGGAGACGGCCCGGACGCGCGCGCGTTGGAAGCGCTCGCTCACAAGCTAGGCGTTGCGCGAAGAGTAAGGTTCCTTGGGTGGCGCACGGACATCGCAGACCTGATGAAGACCGTCGATTTTCTCGTCTGTCCGTCGCGGATAGAGCCTCTAGGTAATGTCGTGATCGAAGCATGGGCCAGACATCTGCCCGTGGTTGCTGCGGCATCAGAAGGGCCTAGTTGGTTGATAACTGAGGGTAAAGATGGGTTGCTTTCTCCCATCGGTGATTACCGCGCGCTGGCGTCGGCAATATCCCGCGTCGCGGTCGATCGCGACCTACCTGCTCAACTTGCTGCTGCCGGACATAAAAGATTCAAGGCAGAATTCACTGAGGCGGCGGTAGTCTCACAATTTTTGGCCCTGTTCGAGAAAGTGTCTCGCTGATGTGCGGTATCGCCGGGATAATGACCACCAATCAGACGCCGCCGGATAGCAACCTGTTGGATGCTATGAAAACGGCGTTGGCGCATCGTGGCCCGGACGGGGATGCTGTTTGGGTGTCCGGTGATACCGGGCTGGTTCATACACGACTTGCCATCATCGATCTCGAAACCGGAAACCAGCCACTTTTCGACCTTGGTGGTGTGGCGTTGGTCGCAAATGGTGAGATCTATAACTATATCGAGCTACGAGACGAATTAACGGAGGTCGATTTCGTTACTGGTTCCGACTGCGAGTCGGTTCTGCACTATTACCATAGTTACGGTCTGGAATTCGCTGGCTGGCTGCGTGGTATGTATGCGTTGGCGATATTCGATCCGCAGAAGCACCAGCTTGTGCTTGCGCGCGACCCCTTCGGTATCAAGCCGCTTTACTATGCCCAGTCTGCGGATGGATTTGCTTTCGCCTCCGAACCGCAGGCTTTGCTGGCAGCGGGGTTTGGCGAGCGTTCCCTCCGCGAAAGAGCGGTCTGCGAATTGCTGCAACTTCAGTTTACAACGGGTGCGGAGACTCCGTATGACGGTATTCAGCGCGTTCTGCCCGGCGAAACTATCGTGGTGGCCGGAGGTCGTGTAGTTGACCGTCGGCGACAGGACGCGTTGCCTGTCAGCGGGCCTAAACGTGTCGGAGAACGTTCTGCTTTGAGACGTGTGGAAGACGCCCTACTAGACAGTGTTGAAATGCACCAGCGGTCAGATGTGCCATACGCGATGTTTTTGTCCGGCGGGATAGACTCTTCTGCCATTCTCGCTCTAATGGCGAGATTGAATGACCGTCCCGTAAATGCGTTTACCGCCGGATTTCCTGGCACCGGTGCCGCGGATGAACGAGACCATGCGCGAACGGTAGCGCAGTCTCTTGGCGCAGTTCACCATGAAATTATCTTCGATGCTGACGACTTTGTGACGTTGCTACCCACAATTGCAGCATCGATGGACGAACCCGTAGCCGACTACGCTATCCTACCAACCTGGAAACTTGCGCAGGAGGCATCAAAATCTTTCAAGGTGATCCTGTCTGGTGAAGGCGGCGACGAGATTTTTGGTGGTTATGGCCGTTATCGCAACGCGATCCGGCCGAGATGGCTGGGCGGGCGGAACATGCGCCGGCGCGGCGCGATGGACGGACTCAATATTTTAAAAATGCCAAATTCAGGCTGGCGCGACGGATTTGCTGCCAGCGAAGCGCTGGCAGCAACAGGCGAGCGTTCTCGATTGCAGGTGGCCCAGGCTACCGATTGCGCTGACTGGTTACCAAACGATCTGCTTACTAAGCTCGATCGCTGTCTAATGGCGCATGGCGTGGAGGGGCGTACGCCGTTTCTTGACCCTGCAGTCGCTAATGCGGCGTTCGGATTGCCGGACAGGATGAAGATTCGGAAAAGACAGGGGAAATGGATTCTTCGAAAATGGCTGGATGGGGCTGCGCCGGAGGCAGCGGCTTTTGCCGCAAAAAAAGGATTCACTGTTCCGGTTGGAGAATGGATTTCAGACCAAGGTAAGAGACTCGGACCCCTTGTTGCATCTCAGGCCGGGGTGGCCGAATGGTGTAGGCCGGAAGCGGTGGAAACCGTATTCCGATCGAGCGGAAAGCACGAACTATTTGCGGCCTGGACACTGCTGTTTTTCGCTCTCTGGCATCAGTATCATATTGTTCGGGTTGAGGTCGGAGGTGATATTTTCGACGCTTTGTCTCGCGCGTGATCTGTGGTTGTTATAGTTAAGTGGCATTGTCCTATAAAACTTTGCTCATCTGCAGTATGACGAGTGTTACTCGCTTGCAGTCTATCGTTAAGCCGTCCGCATAAAATATGGACAGAGATCGGCAGTTGCCGCATCATCCGCGACGAGGAGTGAAATGGATACGATCGAAAGAACAATTAGCAGCGTCGACGCCGACGAATTGGTAGCCCGAGCTGCGGCAAAGAAACGTTCGCTGCGGGAGCGCCAACGCGATACAGAGCGCAATCGGCGTGTGTCCGATGAAGCCGTGGCCGAACTCAAAACCGAGGGGCTTTACAAGGTTATTCAGCCGGCCCGCTACGGTGGTTACGAGCATGATTTGTGGACTTTTGCCAGATGCGCTGCGGAGATCGGTGCCGGCTGCGGTTCGACAGGTTGGGTATATGCGACGGCGGCCCAGCATCAATGGCAGATAGGGATGTATGACGACCGGGCGCAGGCCGAGGTCTGGGGTGATACGCCGGAAGCAATTGCGGCGTCTTCCTATTCACCCGGCGGAACCGCGGTTGAAGTCGACGGTGGATACCGTATATCTGGTAAATGGCTCTATTGTTCTGGTGTTCTGAACGCCGACTGGATGATCCTAGGTGCGATGATTTCTAAGGATTTGGATTCGGAGCCATATACTCAGGGATACATTCTGGTGCCCAAAGCGGATTATCAGGTCGACGACAACTGGGATGTTGTGGGGTTAATCGGAACCGGCAGCAACGATGTGATTATCAATGATCTATTTGTACCATCGTACCGCATGCTGACCCTGGATGAGGCCCTGTCTGGTAAGCCACCGGGGGCGGCAGTTAATCCCCATGAGCTCTGGCGGATCCCGTTTTTTGCCGCGATTTCCCTGTGTCTATGCGCGCCCGCAATTGGGATGGCGCAGGGTGCGCTTGAAACGTATCTGGAAACGACCGGTGCACGGAAAACCCGTGGGGCGGCGCTCAGCCAACCGCAAAGCATGGCAGAGTTTCCGACTATACAAGTGCGTGTAGCGGAGGCCTCAGCCGCAATTGATGCCGCTAAGATGCTGGTTCGACGCGATTGTCAGGAAATTATGCGGATCATGGCGGAAGGGCGCCAACTGACCGTCGAAGAGCGGGCCAGAAATAAGGGCGACTTGAGCTTTGCCGTAAAAATGTCGCGTGGTGCAGTGGACCTGCTCTATGAAAGTGTCGGCGGTGCCGGTCTATCGAGCGAAAGCAAGACCCAGCGTTACTGGCGCGATGTCCACAGCGCATCCAAGCATATCAGCATGAACTGGGATATGTGTTCGACCCTCTATGGTCGCGTGTTGCTCGGCCTTCCGTCTGGGACGGCACAGTTCTAAAGATTTAAACAGCCTGTCCCGCCGCGTGGCCGCTCGACCAAGCCCACTGGAAATTAAAGCCGCCTAACCAACCAGTCACGTCGACCGCTTCGCCGATCGCATAAAGACCTGGAACGGATTTTGCTTCCATTGTTTGTGACGAAAGACTTCGGGTGTCGATGCCGCCCAAAGTCACCTCGGCTTTGGCATAACCTTCCGAGCCGGATGGGCTTAGCCGCCAACCGTTTAGCAGACTACCAAGAACAGTTAGAGATTGGTTGGTTTGCTCCGCCAACGGTCGATCGGGCAGATAGGCGGCGGCAAGTGCGGCCGCTAGCCGGGTGGGTAAGACGTCTGACAACACGGTTCGGACTTCAGACCTAGGTCTTTTTTTCTTTTGTTCAGCAAGCCATTTGGTTGCGCACATTTCCGGCAGTAGATCTATCGATATGTAGTCGCCGTTTTGCCAATAGGAAGATATCTGAAGGATAGAAGGACCCGACAGCCCGCGATGTGTGAAAAGAATGGCCTCACGGAACTCCGCCCGGTCTAAACGCGCAATGCATTCTAGCGACACACCACTAAGAGGCTGCATCAGGTTCAGCGCTTCCCCCTCGAATGTCAGCGGCACTAGACCCGGCCGGATCTCGGAAAGGACGAGGTCGAAGCGCCTGGCGAGATCGTGTGCAAACCCGGTCGCACCCATCTTGGGGATCGAAAGGCCGCCCGTCGCCATCACAACTGATTGTGCGGAGAAATACCCTTTGTCAGTGGTCACCCGAAAACGATCTGCCTTGGAAATATCGGTAATGCGTTGGGCGGTTCGAATGTCGACTGCGGAAGCCCCGCATTCATCAAGCAACATCTGGACCACTTCCCTAGCGGAGCCGTCGCAAAAAAGCTGTCCGTGAGTTTTTTCGTGCCAGAGAATGCCATGTTTGTCGATAAGGGAGATAAAATCATGCTGGGTGTACCGCGCCAGTGCCGATTTACAGAAATGTGGATTGCCCGATATAAAATTGTCCGCCGACACATAAAGATTGGTGAAATTGCACCTCCCGCCCCCTGAAATCTGGATTTTCCGGCCGGCTTCGTTCGCATGATCCAGCAATAACACCCGGCGCCCGCGGGTGCCCGCGGTCATCGCGCACAACATTCCCGCTGCTCCCGCACCGAGAACGATGACGTCGAATTCCTCCGGTCGTGCATTGTTCATGGCGTGGTCATAACATGTGGATGGTCGTTAGGAACGTGTCAATAATTCTCAAGGCTGCCGGTTGCTCCCGATGGCTGGCGTTATTACACCCTGCTGCGGGTGCATAACTGTATAATGTCTCTCAATGACCTGTTCATATATCCTAACTAACATCTGCCGAGATAAACTAAAAATTGCGGCTGCTATGTCTGAGTTTGTCTCTGACTTTGCTTGTTCTGCCGATGATGGCGCGTTTTAAATCTATATCTTTTAACGGAGTTATGCTGGGTGGCATCGGTCGCGCTCTCGCTAGCCCCCACTATCGGCTTTACGCCTGCGGTCATATAGCGAATGTATTCGGATGGTGGGGAAATCGCCTTGGCATTGGCTGGTTAACCTGGGATTTGACGGGATCGGCGGGCTTGCTTGGGATTGTTGCTTTCGCGGGCATGATACCGGTTACGCTTGTAGCGCCGTTTGCCGGGGTTTTTGCGGATCGGTATGGACATCGGCGAATGGCGATTCTTTCTGGTCTGGCCAGTGGAACGGTGACGCTGACGCTGGCTTTGCTCGTTCTGGCTGATAACATCACTGTACCGCTATTGCTGTTTCTCAGCGTCCTGCAGGGAGTTGGCTTTGGAACAGAATTTCCTGCTCGACAGGCGCTGATACCCCAGCTGTGCAAACGGGAAAATCTTCCTGCCGCACTGGCTTTTAACTCTACCTCGTTTCAGGTTGGGACGTTTCTAGGCCCCGTCGTCGCCGGGTATCTTATAGCGAGATATGGTACGGGTGCTTCAATCCTGATGTTTGCCGTTACTAACTACTGGATGGTGCTTATGATCTTCCTGATTCGCCACCGACCAGAGCCTCGGGAGCGCAGACCCTTTTCAGGCTTCCTCGACGAGATTATGGAGGGATTCCGTTATATCGCGGCTAAGCCGGCACTTCGCCTTCTGTTTGCAATCAGCTTGACCATGGGTGTTTTGCTTCGGCCCTATACAGAGCTCTTGGCAGGGTTTGCAGACAATGTTTTCGGCGGCGGACCGGAAGAACTTGCTGCCCTGACCGCGGCGGCCGGTTTCGGCGCCCTGGCCAGCGGGTTGTTTTTGGCATTTCGGGGGCGCACACGCGGTTTGGTGAACATAATGTTGCTCGGGGCAGTGACCGGGTCTGTAGGCCTTGGGCTGTTTGCTATACAGACAAATATGACACTGGGTGTCATCACGATTTGCGTGGCGTCTCTCCTGCTGCTTACATGTCACGTTGGCGTCTATAGCCTGATCCAAAATGCCACCGATCAAGAGATGCGCGGCCGGGTTATCAGTTGCAGCGTTTCCATCACTATCGGCGGTCCGGCACTTGGCGCCCTGTTAATTGGCTGGCTGGCGGAGTTGGTTGGATTTCAATGGGCAGTCGGTATAAGCGCGATTGCGGCCCTGATTATTTTTTTCGCTCTATTGTCCCCGATCCGGAATGTGACCTCCGAAATAGAGGCAGAATAGTAGGGTGGTCGGGTCAAGTTGCTAACTTTAAGTTGCCGGAATGCTAGCTCTTATTTCTGCGTTATTGGCCGGTTTCCAGTATGACAGGGGCCTATCAATCCCGATTTAGAGTATGCTGATTTTCTATGCTTGCGATGGTAGTTTTTGTATGTGAAACTAAAATGTTGATTAATAAACAGTTCGATATCTAAGTAATTGTTAAAATGCCGGTAACGGGAGATGAGGGTGAGCGAGAATATGAAATCGATGCTGTCGTTTCAGGTCAACGGTCGTCAGCGTGACGATGCTGTAGCCGGCAATTTGCTGCTAGTCGACTATCTGCGAGAAACTGTAGGGCTCACAGGTACGAAAATTGGTTGCGACGGCGGCGAATGTGGATTGTGCACTGTCTTAATCGACGGCCAGGCCCAACACTCATGTCTGACGCTAGCTGCAACCTGCAATGGAACGTCGGTCGAGACGATCGAATCGCTTGCGGATGGTGGTCGATTGAATGCCATCCAGCGTGGATTTCACGAAAAACTCGGTGCCCAGTGTGGGTTTTGTACTCCTGGTATGGTGATGGCTGCAGAAGGGCTTCTCCGGTCGGATCCAGATCCGGATGACGCGACAATCCGTAGGGAAATGGCGGCAAATATTTGCCGTTGCACAGGGTATGTGAAGATCATCGAAGCCGTTCGCTTTGCCGCCGACGAAATCAAAATAGCGACGGAGGCCGTGTGATGGATGGAGACGGTGTGCCGCCAGTTCCTATACCCTCTATCGGACAGCCCCTGCCGATGGTGGATGGGCCGGAAAAGATAGCTGGTAAAGCCCAGTACACATCCGACTTCTACGACCCCTCCGCGCTGACTGGTGTTATAAAGCGTTCTACCGTTGCGCACGCCCGGATACTATCCGTGGACACTTCGGCGGCCGAGGAACTCCCCGGGGTCCATGCCGTAATTACAGGCAGCGAAACTGACGAAGGTCACGGGGTGCTACCCATCGCCCGGACAGAACTACCAATTGCCTACGATCGTGTGCGCTATCGAGGCGAGCCCGTCGCGGCGGTCGCTGCCGACAGCGTCGAGATCGCGGCGCAAGCCAGCGATCTGATAAAAGTCGAATATGAGGAGCTTCCTGCCTATTTTACCGCTGCCGATGCGATGGCTGACGGGGCGGTTGATTTACACGAACACCGGCTCGGAAACATAGAACGTCATGTTGAATTCGAAATCGGCGACGTTGACGGTGGATTTGCAGAGGCCGATCTTATCCATGAAACGGAATACCATTGTGCTGAGGTTTGCCAGGTCCAAACCGAACCTCACGCGGCATATGCTGAGTACGATGCTGAACGGGGCGAACTAACAGTTCGTGCAAGCACGCAGGTTCCATATTACGTGCATCTGATGCTCGCTAAGACCCTCAAGATGCCGAAGTCCAAGATCCGCGTGATCAAGCCTTATCTGGGTGGCGGTTTCGGCTGTCGGACCGAAGCGCTAAACGTAGAAATGATCACGGCAATGCTTGCGCGACGAGCTAAGGGTACGGTGCGGACCGTGATCAGTCGGGAGGACACCTTCATTACGCACCGCGGTCGCCAAGAGCAGACTGTCAGAATTCGTATGGGAATGACAAAGGAAGGCCGCGTCACTGCAATAGACTGTCATACGGTTCAGCGTGGGGGTGCCCATTCGGGTTACGGTATCGTTACAATTCTATATGCGGGTTCGATGCTATTCGCGATCTACGACCTTCAGAACGCGCGCTACGACGGTAAACGCGTTCTCACCAATACGCCGCCATGCGGGGCTTTTCGCGGTCACGGGACGGTCAATACACGGCATGCATTTGAGAATGCGCTTGACGAGATGGCCGAGAAACTTGGTCTCGATCCGTTCGCTGTTAGGCGTGTCAACCTGATTCCGGAACTGGGTTTTACGGCCACCGATCAGTGGATCAACTCCTATGGCCTACCAGAATGCCTTGATATCGTTGAGAAGGCGTCCGGTTGGAAGGATAAGATAGGTAATATGCCGCCCGGCAAAGGTTTGGGGCTTGGGTGTTCGCACTATATTTCGGGTGCTTCGAAGCCAGTCAACTGGACAGGCGAGCCGCATGCGACGATCAACCTCAAGCTCGATTTCGATGGGACCGTTGTAATACTCACCGGCGCGTCAGAGATTGGGCAGGGATCAAATACGATACTAGTTCAATGCGTCGCGGAGGTGCTGGGGATAGACCCGTCACGGGTGAAGGTCGTCGATGCAGATAGCCGCGTAACGCCTAAAGACAACGGTTCCTATTCGTCACGGGTCACCTATATGGTTGGCAATGCGGCAATAGAGGCTGCGAATAACCTTAAAGGTGTACTGGTAGAGGCGGCGGCACGTAAATTTGAAGTTAGCCCAGAGGATGTCGAGTGTCTTGGAGAAGTATACCGCGCAGGTACCCAGGACGAGGGCATGACGTTTGAAGAGGTTGTTATGGCGGCGCTCGAAGGCACCGGTACTATTACAGTGAAGGGAAATTTCGATACGCTGCCTGAAAGTTGGGGTGGAAAAAAATACCGGGGCGCAGCGATTGGTGGGACGATGGCATTTTCTTACGCTGCGCAGGTGGTCGAGGTCACCGTTGATCCTGACACTGCCGAAATCACTGTAGACAAGGTCTGGGTTGCGCATGACTGCGGCAAGGCCCTGAATCCGTTGACGGTCGAGGGTCAGATTCAGGGGTCCGTCTGGATGGGGATGGGGCAGGCGATGACAGAGGAGACGGCCTACCACGATGGGTTGCTAATCAGTGGTAACATGTTGGACTATCGCGTCCCGACTTTCATGGATTCACCACCCATCGAGGCGTATATCGTGGAATCTAACGATCCTAATGGCCCGTTTGGCGCGAAAGAGGCGGGTGAGGCTTCGTTAGCGGGATTTCTGCCGGCGCTTACCAGCGCAGTCGCAAATGCTATGGGCGTGCGCATTCATGAGCTACCCGTTACACCCGACCGGCTACTTCAGTTGCTGGAAGATAAGGAGCGTGAAATGGGCGCTTCAACGGCGGCGGAATAGGAGAGCTAGCATGGAAAACATGCCTGAATTTAATCTTTACCGTCCGGAAACAGCTGCGGAAGCGGTTAAACTTAAAGCCTCCGATGCTACCTCCAGGTATCTCGCTGGCGGTACAGACATGATCGTCAACGTTCGCCGGGGTATTGAGACTCCTAGAACAATGATTGACCTGACCGCGATTACGGAAATTGCGGCGATATCTGTTGGGGATGGGGATCTGCGAATTGGAGCTGGCGTAAAACTTTCCAAGCTGGCGACCGAAGAAAACATCCTTCGCGACTATCCGGCTGTTGCACAGGCTGCTGCTTCTGTAGCCGGGCCGACACACCGATCCTATGGGACGATAGGCGGTAATTTGTGCCTGGATACGAGGTGTCTTTTCTATAACCAATCCCAGTGGTGGCGCGAAAGTAATAATTTCTGCCTTAAGCACAAGGGTGAAATATGCCACGTTGCACCTGGCGGCAAGCGGTGTTTCGCGGCTTTTTCCGGTGACGTCGCACCGGCAATGATGGTTTACGGGGCGCAGGCTGATCTAGAAGGGCCTGGCGGCGTACGTACAGTTGCATTGGCTGATATATACCGTAATGACGGTATGGACCATTTGGCGCTGGAACCCAACGAACTGCTTGTTTCGATCCGCCTTCCTAATCCAGCTGCGGGAACAGTTTCGGGATACGAAAAGTCACGTATCCGCGGATCGATCGACTTTCCGCTTGCCGGTTGCGCCGTGCGCCTGACGGCCAAAGATGGCAAACTTCTAGAGCTCGACATTGCACTGACCGCGGTGAACCCCTATCCGCAGATGGTGACCGGCTTAGATGGCTTCACTGGTAAAGCGCTCGATGACCAAGCACTTGATGCCATCCGGGAGGTTGTCCGAAAACAGGCTAAGCCAATGCGAACAACGACGATTCGACCATGGTATCGGCGCCGCGTGGTTGGAGCGTTAGCGCGGAAACTGGTGGCGCGGCTCTCGGCTTAACTTATTGCCGGGCAAGCCGCCGCCATTTTTTTCCAACCAGGCACACTACCTTCGCAACGGTAAGCTCGTGCCTCAGAAATTCACCGTATCGCGAAAAACGGCGAGGGGTCAGAGAACCTCTCGGCGACTGGTTTTGAGGACCCTCGCTTGATTGCACACCACTTTCGTGTATCGCTGCAAGTAATGTCCGCGGCGCCGTCGAATATGAACGGCCCCGGCGGGGGGAGCCTGCAACATGAACGCCGATGACGTTTCCAGCGTCGTCGACCCACGGCCCACCACTAATCCCAGCGAGATCGGCACCTATGTCCGGTATTCTTCGAATTTGCGTCCAAGCGACGACCGGCTCGTCCTTGCGGTAACGTCCTCGGGTTAGCATCCGACCACGACCAATGACCTTGCCATAGACATCGCCTGGAGATCCCTGAGGAAATCCAAAAGAATAGCCATCTTGGCCAATTCGTAGGCGCGGTTTAATCACAGTCATTTGCGGCGCTCCACCATTGG
Organism: Pseudomonadota bacterium; assembly: GCA_036339975.1. Lineage (GTDB taxonomy): Bacteria > Pseudomonadota > Alphaproteobacteria > MPNO01 > UBA830 > UBA830. The sequence goes on from JAYYZV010000155.1 coordinate 33,860, forward strand.
TGCGAAGAATGCTGATGTCGGCATCGGGACGTTCTGTCACCGCGCGAACACGAACTAGCCGCCCGCCCGGTTTCTGAAGTCCCAGCATGTCGCAATCAGACGTGACATGATGGGCTGTGATCCACACGCCCGATCGGTCGATTGAGAAAGCGGTTCCCGTGGAGGTCCCTTGTTTTTTTCCGATTTTGACCACCATACGGGGGTCGGCACTTGATTCATTTGGAAGGCGTTCCCCAAGGCCAAGCCCTAGTTCGGGGGTGGGTGGTTTTTGATCATACGGTTCAAAGCGACGTGGATCCGGACGGCGCGGGGATTCTCCGTCCGGGGTACCAGCGTTGTTAACTGTTTGGCCCATGATTGCAACGACAAAGAGGACGGCGATTGCGATATAGTCACGCAGTCTCATGTTCTATTCGGTCTGCCCGACCCAGCGAGTCGTGAAAACTTCACCAAGACCTAGCCCGCTATGGCCGCCGCATTAATGAATGCAACCGAGAGCTTTATACCCACGACAAGGACTGCTGCGCCGATTTCTCCATTCTCGATGCGGGTTGGGAGGTCCTTAACCAAGACATCGCCTATCCGGTAGGCCAGAATCTGGATCAACAATGCTAGCACGCCCCAGATCACGATATCCCATACGCTGACACTGGTCGCCATACATATTGCGAGGGGAATGGCCATACCCGAAATTGCTCCCGATATCGATATAGCCGCGGCTGTGTTGCCACCGCGCACCAACCTTAATTCGTGATAGGGCGTTACGTAGTGATAAACCGTTACCCCGATAGAGAGCATCGCAATAGTCACGGCGAAATGGAGCAGCAAAACGGGGAAGCCGGCAAGAAAACTCTGAATAACGGGATCCATGTCATATTCCGTTTTTACTAAAAGAGAGACGTGATCCTATCTCTGTTTTGGGTTTCACCCAACCGTGGCATTAGGCGCTTTTGGTTACGGTGCGACGCGGGATTGGCTTATCGTTGATGGGGTAATTCATCAACGATGCGACGAAACCCATAATAATAGCGGCCCACCACACGGCGTTGTAATTTCCAAACACATCAAAGAAATAGCCTGCGGCGTAGATGCCAATAAAGCTGCCAAGTTGATGCGCTACGAATGCGAAACCAAATAGCATGCCCATAAAGCGAAGCCCGAATACCCGCGCGACGATGGAACCGGTCAGCGGCACGGTGCCTAACCATAGAAGTCCCATGGCCGCCGAGAAGATGATAACATTGGTAGCTGTCGGTGGAAGCATAATGAAGGCAACCATTATCACCGACCGTAGGCTATACAGCCAGCACAGCAAGAATTTTTGCCTGAACTTACCGCCGGCGGCCCCCCAGGCGAATGTTCCAATAATGTTGAAAGCCCCAATGAGCGAAAGCGACATTGCGGCAATGGTTGTGTCCACGTCGAGGTTGCGCAGCATGTTAGGAAAGTGTGTGCCGATAAACATGGTCTGTAACCCACAAACGAAATATCCGCCGGTCAAGAGTACATAACCTCTGTGGGAAAAGGCCTCTCGGATAGCTTCAGTGGTACTTTGCGGTGGAGGTGCGGCAGCCGCCGCGTCGCCCACATTTTTGCGGACCATGACAAAGGCCAAAGGTACGATCAGCAGAGTCATGATCGACATTACATAAAGGGACATCACCCATCCCTGACTGTCGATAAAGAACTGTCCCAGTGGGATCATTATAACCTGACCCGACGAGCCGCCGGCACTGGCAATTCCGAGATAGAAATCGCGTTTTTCGGGGGCGACCGCGCGGCTGATGGCGGAGAGGATAATTGGGAACATAGCTCCCGACATCGCGAAGCCAGTGAAGACGCCAATTGACAGGTGCGCCATTAAAGGTGTGCTGGAAACAGTCATTAGAAGCAGGCCCGCGGTATAAATCAGCCCTGCTGCCGCGATGACCCGTCCTGTCCCGAATTTATCGGCAATATTCCCCGCAATTGGTGTGCCTATACCCCAGAAAAGAGATTGTAGTGCTATCGATAGCGACAGGATCTCGATCTGGCCGCCAAATAGTTCATTGGATGCATCAGGCATCCATAGACCGAAGGTCATCCGAGCGCCGAGCGACAGGAAGACAATTGTCGTGCCTGCTAACAGAATGACAAAGGGTGTGCGCCAGTTATGCACAGAATCTAATGAGGTCATTACAAGGTTATGCCTGTTTGTCTGAGAGCCGTCTAATCAGAATTGCGTGAGCCGAAGAGAATATTGCTCCTGCACCGATCTGAGCTGGGCCGGCAAAGTTGTTAGTTAATACCAAAACAGCCGTTTCACGCACCCGCCGGTTGCAACCGCTCGACCGGTTTATCGTCTATAGGGAAGTGCAGCGCTGCAGCGATGATGCCAAGTAAGATACCTACCCACCAGATCGTATCGTAAGAACCCGTGCTTTCGAAAAATACACCCCCGAGCCAGGCACCGACGAAACTTCCGAGTTGGTGGCTGAAAAATACAATTCCTGTCAGTGTTGCCATGTACCTCAGGCCGAATATACGCGCGACGAGGCCGGAGGTCAGGGGCACCGTAGCTAGCCATAGAAGGCCTATTGCCGCTGCAAAGATGTAGGTGCTCCAAGGCGTGACAGGTAAGAGGATGAAGATCGCCAACACCAGAGAGCGAAGAAGGTAAATTGAAGTCAGTAGGTATTTCATTCGCCATCTGCCGCCCATTGCGCCCCAGAACAGCGTACCGAGAATGTTGAACAAACCGATCAACGATAGCGCTGTCGCGCCGACCCAAGGGTCTTGTCCTGCTTCGCTGAGAAAATTGGGCAAGTGAGTACCGAGAAACATCACCTGATAACCGCAAACGAAATATCCGGCGGTAAGTAACAGAAAACCGCGATGAGCCATCGCTTCGCCGATGGCGTCCGTGAGTTTTTGTGCTGGTGCCGCACCGGAAACGGCAGACCCGCGCGTCTCATCTTTCATCGCGGTAGCTAGTGGGACAATAAGCGCGACAAGACAACCAAAAACGATGGCGGTGATAGCCCAACCGTATCCGTTGATAAAAAACTGTCCCATCGGGACCAAGGCGAGCTGGCCGGACGAACCTGCGGCACTACCTATACCGAGAAATAGGCTGCGACGCTTTGCGTCGACACGCTTAGTGATCGCTGCGAGGATAATAGGAAAGCCCGTAGCGCTGAGCCCAAGACCTAGCATCAACCCAGCGGTTAAATTCATATGCATTGGCGTTTGCACCAGCGACATAAGGATGAGTCCACCGGCATAAAGCACGCCGCCGATCGCAATCATCCTCCCTGTTCCGAAGCGTTCGGCTAGCGATGCGGTGATCGGAGTAGTTAGACCCCAGATCACCGCCTGAAGTCCGATAGCAAAGGAGAAGTCGCCCACACTTAGCCCCGCCGACTCTGTCATCGGGTCTAGCAGAATTCCGAAAATGTTACGTGCGCCAAAACTGATGAACAGGATGATAGTTCCGCAGGTCAAAACGACCATTGGGGTGCGCCAAGTGTTTTTCATGATCAAAAAATTCCTCAAAGATCTTAGAGACAATATTCGATTTTAGTTTTCCCTGCCATCTAGGACATACACCGTTGGTCAGCGGTGAATAGGGCTTCTAGTTAATGGGTGGCAGCAGACGTTAGAACTCGTATCCGTTCGCCGGCATGTCGCGTGACCGGGTGCCGGAAATGTTTAAATCAGAAAGACCCAGCGTGTCGTGCCACGAGCAATGTTGGATAGCCAGGGCGCTCCTTAGCAGGCTCATTCAATCCATCAGATAACCGTATTTCTCCTTCGCCTCGCGAACCAATTCCGGCTTCGGCGCATTGACGGTTGGGAAGCTATCTTTCCAGTGGAAGGGCTTACAGGCGTCGATTATTGCCCTGCTGTTGGTGATGTTGCCGTTAGCTTTCTGTTCGGGTGTCAGGCGAGGATCGGCAGGAGAGGTCCAGGCACCCTTTACGATGTCGATCGTTGTCGCAGGGTCGCATCGTGTACACATGGCCCAGATGAGCTGTTCCAGATTGGTTACGTCTATATCTTCGTCGACCACGATTATAAATCGGTTGGCGTAATTTGCTGCCTGACACTGGGCCGCTATATGGCCGGCCTGTTTCGAATGACCCGGGTAGCGTTGCTTGATAGCCACGCCATGGAGTAATCGTGATGCACCGATTTCGTGGCACCAAACACTGGTGACGTCTGGCACGCCAGCGTCTGCCAAATTTTGTTTCAGCATGGCTGACCGCAATACGGCTCGGTATCGTGCCATCTCGTCCGATCCCTGCCCCATTGGCGGCACCCCCAATATGATTGGGTCGTTACGATGATATATCGCCTCTACTTCCAGAACTGGTTCCGGGTGCTCACCGCTGGCATAGTAGCCCGTCCATTCGCCAAAGGGACCTTCGTTTTTTACTTTACCTTCATACAAATGTCCTTCGAGGACGATTTCTGCATTAGCGGGAAAAGGTAAGCCGGTGATTTTGCCGGCAACACATTCCACTGCCTTACCACGAATGCCGCCGGTTATATCCAGCTCGAACGTTCCGTAGGGCGCCTCGGCCCCGCCGTTAAAGAACGCGATGGGCTCACCACCGATAACCATTGCTACTGGGCAAGGTTCACCCTTCGCCCAGTATTTGTTTCGGTGCACAAAACCGTGTTTGCCGGTTACCATGAAACAGCCAACGGATTTTTTATCATGGACCATGGCGCGATAGGCGCCGCAGTTCATCCACCCTTCGTCCGGATCGCGGGTAACAGTATATGTGCCGGTGCCGATATAACGGCCACCATCTTCTGGGTGCCACATAGGTGTTGGGAACTTCATTAAGTCGACATCGTCATTGGTGAGTATATTCTCGAATACGGGGCCATCCTCGACCATCACGTGTGGAATGGTCTTGCGTTCTTTTACGAAGGCGTTGAAACAGCCGTCGGAAAGCTCTTGCTTGGTGAGATGATCAGGAAAGCCCAGCGTCATATTACGACGCAACCCACCGAACACATTGATTAGTACTCGGAAACCGTCTGGACAGCCCGGTACCCTGTCAAATAAAACCGCGGGGCCGTCGTCTTCCCGGATCACCACCTCGGCGGCAAGCCCGATGTCCTTTTCCCAGCTGGCGCCGTCGACGCGTTTAAGTTCCCCGAGGCGGTCTGCCTGCTCGATCCAGTCGCGCAGATCTTCGTATGTGAAATTCTGGGCCGTATTGGCCCGTGATTGATCGATGTTATCCATGGTAGTTTTCTAATTCTTAATAATTTCCTTGGCGTCTGCTGACGTGAACGCATGGCCACAGCTCGGACAGATCAAGTCGATATCGCTCATCTTCAGCAACGCAGGTGATACATGAAACCAGTGATCGCATTTCCGGCACTGAGCCCAGTTGGAATTGCCTTGTTTTTCGAACGGTGCGTCGGTCATTTGGAGTCTCAGCTGGGCCAGCTAGACATATCCACACCGTCCAATGTCGCCGTCGCGGCGGCCAATGCTTGGTCAGATACTCTGTTGCGGGGTGCCACGGGTTTGGGCTGATTTGGCAGGGCGGCGGCTGGGAGTGTTGCGTCGATTGCGGCTTTGGTGATGGTATTGCCAGACGCCGGCGCGGAAGGGTCGAGCGGCGCTAAGGTTAGACCGTTGAGACGAATTACATCGCGATGCCATTGCACGCGGGTGGCCAGAGCCCACATTGCCTGACGGTCGTCGAAAATATCTATATCATCATCGAACGCATACACCGCCTTTAGACGCCGGAAGGCGATTGCCGCCATCATGGCATCGCGAGCTTCGCCGGGGCGTGGGTTCTTAAACTGCAGATAGGCATGGAACCGTCGCCCTGATACCGGCACATGTACGTTGATCAATGAAGGCGACACCTGACGAGCAAGAGAATAAACGTAGCCTTCCATACCCATGTTGTCTGGGACGAGGTGGTCGGGTAGGCCTGACCCGCAATCGTGGTAAATAGCATCCTTCCGCCGGGTTATGCATGTCACTTCAACGACCGGATTGGGAATCTGTGGCCCCTGATAGCCGGAAAACTCAGCGAAAGGACCCTCGGCCTCGATCCGGTTGGGCGGAAGAAAACCCTCGATCACGATCTCAGCGTCCGCCGGTACCATGATTTTGTCGCCATGGGTCACGGAAGGTGCGAGCCGTAAAGGCTTGCCGAGCGCACCGCCGGCGACGCCCCAATGGCTTTCCGGATAGCCCAACTTTGACTGCGCACCCATTTCGATCGCCGGGTGATGGCCGATCCAGATAGCTACCGGACAAGGCTCGCCATTTTTCCAGAACTTCCGGAGATTTATCATGTTGTGCGAAGTTTCCAGCATATAACAGCCCATCAAATTTTTTCCACGGACCCACAGCCGCTGGATTCCCATATTGTCTATCCCGGTATCCGGATCGTAGGTCACAACATGTCCGCAGGTTACGTAGTGTCCGGCATCTCCATCATGCTGGCGTAGAGCCGGTAAAACCTGAAGATCTGCAACATCGCCTTCCTCAACGATTTCGCGTACCGGAGCCGAGGTGGGATCGACCGTGACCGGATCTATCGCACGTGCCGAAAGCCCGGCCATTTCCTTGGCCGAGTTTCGATGATCTTCTATCCCCATGGCTCTTGCTGAAAGTTCGCGGCTAGCGAACAGATTGGTGAGCACCGGCATATCAGAAATTCTTCCGTTGGGAAGTTTCGGCTGGCGTACCAGAATTGCGGGGTTGGCATTCCTCGCCGCCATGACGTGCTGTAGTGCCGTGATTTCCTGTTCGACTGCAATAGGTTGGTCAGGCCGAAATATCGCATTGTCGATTTCGTTAAGGTAGGTGCGTAGATCAGTCATTCGGGGCTGTCGATCTTTCCACTTCGGAGATATTTTCGGGATCGATATAGGAATTCCAGAAGTCGTTGTAGTACTTCAAATTGGCTGGGTCGAGGTCACGCTCGGGCAATGGGTCGCGTTTCCAATATCCGTAATCGTCCTTTCCGCGCACCAGGATTGCGGTGTTTAGCTGATTAGTTGGCTTTACGTGCGTCGGACAGAAGACGAATAAGATTCCCACACGGCGACGATCGCTGGTGTTGGGTTCCGACGAATGCGCCAGCCGGAAGTGGTGCAAGGTGCACTCTCCCGGGTCCAATTCGACGTTGATAGCGCCGGATTCGTCAAACTGGTCTGATGAAATTTTTTGTCCGCGGGCTAACATGTTCTGCGGGTCGTGAGTTTCATCATGCATCATTTCCGGATCGTTGTGACTGCCGGGAAGGTATTTAAGGCAACCGTTGTCGAAGTGACTATCGGTAATTGCGATCCAAGCGCTCCATACTTCCATCGGCTCGTACCCAAAGTAAGCCGAATCCTGATGCCAGGTCACAAAGCGTGGGTCGCGCGCATCCTTGGGCCAGATCGCACAGGTCGTAAGCAGTATGTCAGGTCCTAACACGTCTTCTATGGCGTCCAGAAGTTTGGGTGTTGTTCCGAGCTCGAATAGCCACTTAAACAGGACATGTGGTTTTACTGAAAGCAATTCCGGTACATCGATACCCTGCCGCGCCTCAACTGACTCATACGCGGCCCTTACTTTGGCTATATTGTCACTATCCATAATTCGGACCGGAAAGACGCATCCGTCCGCCTGCGCGCGCTTCATTTGCTCTTCCGTCAGCAACTTGGTCATTTCCGCTTTCTCCCACGAAACAGAGCAAAAGAATGGCGGCGTGAGGCGGCAGTGTCCAGAGGATTGGGGTAGGCTCGCCTGGAAACCAGAGAAATTCCGGGGGTCGCGGACTACGTCTTGTTAACCACGCGGCTGCTCTATAAGATTTCGATCGATTGTTTGTCTGCACCACCGGTTCGGAGGTTTTGGCTGCGGGTTTATTGTCCTAGCAAACAATTGCGATTAGTCGGGTCGCGGGGGAGTGCGTACATTTGACATACAGCCGGGGGTTTTCCCGGTATCCAAATCAGGGAAACGCATAATGGGAAAATTTAGGGTGATTAGTAGGGGTATCGCAGCGGCAGCAGTGTTAGGGGCCGTGGCAGTATCCCCGGTACAGGCGCAGAAATATAATTTCAAACTCACCTCCTTTGTCCCGGCAAAGGGCGGTTTTTGGAATAACTACATGGGTCGTTTCATCAACGCTGTCGATCTGATGACTAACGGCCAAGTAAAAATCAAGGGTTACAGTGTGGGTGTGCTAGCAGGCCCATTTGATGGATGGAAAGCGGTTCAAAAAGGCACTGCCGATATCTGTTATTGTTATCCGGGCTTTGCGGTCAATGCTGATCCGTCAAACGGCATCTTCGCCGGCATGGTGGGCGGGATGCCGATGGAAGAGTTCATGCACTGGTTCGTAGCTGGAGAGGGAACCAAACTACTCACAGAGATGAGAAGCAAAACACAGAAGCTTCACCCCGTTGTCACCGGTTTTGGGCCAACAGAGATATTTCTGCATTCCCATCGAAAAATTCAGACCATTGCCGATCTCAAAGGAATGAAAATCAGAACAGCGGGAGCCTGGGCTGATATTTTGAAATTGGTGGGGGCATCGCCGACGGTTCTACCGCCGGCTGATATATATACTGCGCTAGAACGGCGCGTGATTGATGGAACGGAATTCACGTCGCCGTCAACAAATATCAAACTAGGCTTTCATAAAATTGCTAAGTACATCATCGTCCCAGGTATTCATTCTCCGTCTCACATGAATGAAGCCGTATTCAGTGAGAGTACTTGGAAGAGCCTGCCCAAAAAGATTCAAGAGCAGATCACGGCCGCTGGACTCTACGCTGGGTTTAGGACGGCTATGAAGGCTGGTCTGGATGACATCCAAGCCATGGAAACTATGAGTAAAGGCAAAAACGAGTGGGTTTCACTTACTGCGGCCGCACAACAAAAAATTAAGGACCTTGGTCGGGAATGGTCTTTCGATCAGGCAAAAAAACAGTCGGCTAAAGGAAACCCATGGATGGCGAAGGTTGCGGGGTCTTACTGGGGTTTCTATGACCGGTGGAAGAAGTACGGTACCTACCGGCATAACTGACCATAAACAAATTCTGGGGCCGAAGCCTTTGCATCTATAAATGCTTTGACTTGAGCTTCGGCCCCGATTTTAAAATGCGTCGCATCCTCTCCATAGTTGACAGGGTCTCGGTTCTCCTCGCCGTGATAGCGGGGGTTATGTTGCTGGTCCTGATTGTTGACATGATGTACGAGGTCGTTTCACGTCGCGTGTTCTCCGCACCGACGCTATGGGCTTACGATATCGCTTATATGGTCAACGGTGTCGGTTTCCTTTTTGCTGCAGGTTACACACTCCGCAAAAACGCCCATATACGCATTGATTTTCTGTCTACGCGGCTGGCTCGACGGCATCAGGACTGGATCAATGTGGTTGCGTACATTTTTCTAATTTTTCCGGCATTATTGTTTTTTGTCATCGGCGCGTATTCTGAATTTGTAGAGGCTTTCAAGACGAATGAACTCGACCCAGCCAGCCCTTGGAAACCTCTGTTGTGGCCGCTTTTTGCGGGTCTGTTGATAGGATTTACAGGCCTTTTTCTGCAGGCCGTTGTGGAATGCATACGACATACCTATAGCGCCCTTGGTTTAATTCTGTCGCCACTGGAGCAGTCAGGAGACAGCCTGACCGAGAAAAATGGCTGATCTGTCCTTAGCTGTTTTTATGTTTCCGATGCTGTTTTTGCTGGTATTTGCAGGTATACCGGTCGCATTTAGCCTGATCGCTACAGCCTTTCTGTTCGGTGTGATGGAGTTCGGCATGGTGCTGCCAACTCAATTCCACAGCCGTCTGTTCGACGTAACATCCAATTTTGTGCTTGCCGCTATTCCGTTGTTTGTATTCATGGGTGCGATGCTGGAGCGTGCGGGCATCGCTGCCCGACTTTTTGAAGCGATCAAGATCTGGTTTGGCGCGCTGCGCGGTGGCCTAGCGATCACGACCATTATCATGTGCGGCATCTTTGCGGCTTCGTCTGGTGTCGTCGGCGCGGTCGAAATTGTCGTAGGCCTGATGGCGGTGCCAGCGATGATGGGGGCTGGATATAAAAAGGATCTTGCAGCCGGCACAGTCTGTGCCGGCGGGTCTTTGGGCACTACTATCCCGCCATCCGTAGTCATTATCGTTTATGCGTCCATCACAGAACAGTCAGTCGGCGATCTGTTCGCCGGAATTCTTATTCCTGCCGGAGTGCTGGTTAGTTTGTTCCTAGTCTATATCGTCGGCCGTTGCCTATTGCAGCCCGAAGCGGGCCCCGGTCTCTCCGCTGACCAAGAAAGAGTACCACTATCAACTAAGTTATGGTTGATGCTGACAGCTTTACTTCCTGCGTCGTTACTGATCGTCGCTGTCTTAGGTAGTATTTTTGCCGGTATCGCGGCTCCAACGGAAGCGGCTGCCGTGGGAGCGATGGGCTCCGTTCTTCTCGCGATCGCCTATCGTCAATTTTCTTTCCGTATTTTGAAGGAAGCCGTGACCCAGACAATCAAGATCACGTCGATGGTAATGTTAATCGTACTCGGTGGGATTTTATTCGCCAGCGTGTTCATCATTCAAGGTGGTGACGACCTGGTATCCAATATTGTAGAAAGCACCGGCCTAGGGCCAGCAGGGATCGTGGTAGTGTTTTTGCTGGTTGTCTTTGTGCTTGGATTCGTTCTGGATTGGATATCGGTGTTAATCATCGTGCTACCGATCGCCGACCCGATCGTCCGTGCGGCAGAGATAGATCCGCTATGGTTCGGCGTTATGGTTTGTATCATCCTGCAGACATCGTATTTGACACCCCCGATGGCACCGTCAATCTTTTATCTACGGTCTATTGCGCCCAGAGAAATTACCTATATCGACATGTACAAGGGTGTCGTGCCTTTTGTTTTAGCGCAACTCCTGACACTGGCTATGGTCGCGATTTATCCCGTGACCGCCACGTGGTTACCGGAGGTTCTGTTCGGCGGCTTCTAGAGCCACAAACAGCTAACCGGTTTCTGAAATTGCTTCGCCCAATATTGAGATGATCTCGGTAATTTGGCCCGTCGTCGCAATCAGGGGTGGCGACATGGCAATGGTATCTCCAGTTTGACGTACCAGCAGGCCTTTTTCGTAGCACTTGAGAAAAACTTCATAGGCCCGGGCCGTAGGCTCACCGTCGCGAGGAGACAACTCTACCGCTCCCATCAAACCCAAATTGCGGATATCTATAACGTTCGGCATGGGCTTCAGCCCGTGAATAGCATCTTCCCACATCGGTGCCAGAGCCTTACCCCGGCTAAACAAGTCGTCTTCCGCAAATACGTCGAGCGTCGCCAGCGCCGCCGCGCAGGCCAGAGGGTGCGCGGAGTAGGTATAGCCGTGAAAAAGCTCAATCATTTGGGACGGTCCATGCATAAACGTGTCATATATTTCAGCGCGAGCAGCGACCGCAGACATCGGCACGGTGCCGTTGGTCAAGCCCTTCGCCATGGTCAAAAGGTCCGGCACAATCCCGAAATACTCTGCGGCAAAAGTATCTCCAAGTCGGCCGAAGCCAGTGATGACCTCGTCAAAGATTAACAAGATGCCATTGGCGTCGCAGGTTTTGCGCAGTTTATCGAGATATCCTTTCGGCGGCACTAACACGCCCGTAGATCCCGCTACAGGTTCGACGATGACCGCGGCGATCGTGGAAGGATCATGTAACGCGATGATACGTTCCAAGTTGTCTGCCAGATGGCCGCCCCAGTCCGGCTCACCCCGTGAGAAGGCCATTTCAGCTAGATTATGGGTGTGCGGAAGGTGATCTATACCTGCCAGTAGATTTCCGAACTGTTTTCGGTTGTTCGAAATGCCGCCTACCGAGGTACCCCCGATGCCGACACCATGATAACCGCGTTCGCGCCCGATCAGCCGGGTGCGGCCCGCTTCGCCACGGAGTTGATGATATGCCAGCGCCATTTTCAATGCCGTGTCGACTGCTTCCGAGCCAGAGTTAGCGTAAAACACGTAGTCGAGATCACCTGGAAACAGGTTGGCGAGCCGCGATGACAGGTCGAAAGCGCCGGGGTGTCCCCACTGGAATGTAGGCGCATAATCCATGACACCCGCCTGAGTGCGGATGGCCTCCGTGATTTTCTCCCGCGCGTGGCCGGCGTTGACACACCACATGCCGGCTGCTGCATCCAGAATCTGACGCCCCTGATCGTCCGTATAGTGCATGTCTTTAGCGGAAACCATTAGCCGCGGAGCCGATTTGAACTGTCGGTTCGCTGTAAACGGCATCCAGAAATGCTCAAGAGTGTTGGTCTTTCGTGCCGTTGCGTCGTCGGGCATCCCTGTTCCTCCGGTGTTTAGCTGAAGCTATCAACGGGTAGGGAAGGCCGCAAGGTGGACGTGACTCCGTGATTCCCGCCGGCTAAGACTAAGTATGGCCGCTATTTCCGGATATCCTGCAATAATCGCCGCTTTTTCAGAACGTAATTACCGTACGTACTCGGTTGGTAATATTCTTTCTCATAACGGCACCTGGGCCCAGCGAACAGCAGTGTTATGGTTTACCTGGGAAATGACAGAATCCGGTCTTTGGCTCGGGCTTATGACGGTTGCGGACCTTCTCCCCGTGGTTGTTGTTGGCCCACTGGCTGGCGCCATCGCCGACCGTGTTAACCTGTTGAATATGATGAAAATCACCCAGATTGTGGCTGTCGTTCAGTCCGCGGCATTGGCTGGGTTGACTTTTGCGGGTGTGATCACCCCTGAACTATTGCTGCTACTGGTATTTGCGCATGGAATTATTCTATCCTTCAACCAGCCGGCTAGGCTGGCGATGGTCCCGCACTTGATAAAGCGAGAAAACCTGTCAGCTGCGATCGGTATAAATTCGATGATCTTCAATTCTGCCCGCGCCACAGGGCCGATGATATCGGGTGCGCTGATCGGCGGATGGGGAATTGCGTTCGCTTTTTTATTCAACGCCCTCAGTTATGTGTGGTTTATTGGATCGCTGTTTCTTCTGCGGGTCAATAATCCGCGTAGTACCAAGGCACGGACGCCGATGCGAGAGGTTCCGCGAGAAATCGTTGAAGGATTCCGCTACGCGATTCAGCATTTCGGTATTAGCCGCGTGCTAGTAATTCTGTCGGTGGTTTCGATCTTCGGGCGCCCCTACATGGAACTACTCGCCGGTTTCGCCGACGAGGTTTTCGGGCGAGGCGCCGCGGGTTACGCGTTAATGGTGTCTATGACCGGAATCGGTGCGGTGATTGGTGGGTTCTGGTTGGCACAGCGCGGGCATGTAAAGGGCCTGATGTCGCGTGTGGTCTTGGCGCTTCTACTGCTTGGCCTTGCACTAATAGGTTTTGCTGCTACCAACCTGTTTTTCTTCGCGCTGGTCTGCCTCCTGATCACTGGGTTTGCCGTGATTGTCATCGGCGTTGGCGAACAGACATTGCTGCAGAATGCCGTCGATCCTGCTATGCGCGGCCGCGTGATGAGTCTCTACGGTATGATTGGAAGGGGTTTGCCGGCAATCGGGGCGTTAATCATGGGTTCGCTTGCTGAAATTTTTGGCTTCCAGATACCAGTTCTCGTGGGTGCTATCGTGTTGCTCGCTCTGTGGTGGTGGGCCCGGGAGCGTCAGAGCGCAATGTGCAAAATTCTTGAGCTGTAAGGGGTAGACTAGGGTGCTCGCCTCTACGGCTTCATACCGGCTATCTTCTCAGAATAGTGCTCTTAACCGCACCTATCAGAATTTCAAAAAATACAAGTGATGAAATGCGGGCCGTCTCCCCGCCGTTATTCGATTGCTTTTGCTTCCTCCAACATTTGCATCAGAGATGATCGCATTAGGTAATCCCGCTTAGCTTCTGCATCAGTCGCGGTAAACTCTAATTCCTTGAGACGTTTTTCCCGCGCCTCTGGATCGTTTTCCTCCAGCAGTCTCTTGTTGGCGATAGACTGCGCCTGAACGTATTTCTCGGCCATTGGCCGTCGTTGGCGGTCGTAGCGGCTGAGCAGGGCATCATAGTCACCACCGTGCCAAGCTGCGACGAGCTTCTCGGCCAGGTTCAGCCCGTCATGAATTCCACTATTCATTCCCATGCCGCCTAGAGGGTTGTTTACATGGGCGGCGTCCCCTGCGAGTGCGACCCGACCCTTCGCGAAGCTTTCAGCCACCCGCTGATGCACGCTATAGAGATTTCTGTGTAGCAGGTCGTAAGGTGGATCGTACGGATAGCACTCGGCGAAGCGGGCTTGGATCCATTCATCACTGAGCAGGTATTCGTCGGTGCTATCGCCGAAAGCCGGAAAGAGCGCCCGCCAGACACCCTCGGCCTGCTCGCCCGGCACCTTGATCATTGCACACCATTGTTCCGGATGCGCGACGTAGTTGCGATACCGATAGCCGGCCGCCGCCTCAAAGTCATAGTAGGTAGACACGATAATGAACCGTTCTTCCCAGGTAAAACCTGGGAAATTAATATCGAGTAATTTGCGCACCGCTGATTTCCCGCCGTCGGCTCCGATCAGAAATTTTCCGCGATGTGTTTCAGTCGATCCGTCCGGCGCTTGGACGCGGGCTTCAACCCCGTCATCGTCCTGCGATAACTCCGAGAGTTTATGTTCGCGATAAAGCTCGAATCCGTCGATAGCCACCGCAATGTCGTGAGCGATTTCAATCGTCTTGTGCTGTTCCAGCTGTAGCGCATAAGGGTAGGTAAGAACATCTGAGATATCGCGATAATCAAACTCTGCGACGATGCGGTCGCTCATCCGGTCGCGCCACTGAAAAAGTGGGGATTGGATGCCCCGACGGATAAGCTCCTCTGTCATATCCAATTTTTCGAGTAGCATCAGTGTCGAAGGGTGCAAAGTGGACGCTCGGTGGTCCGCCGGTATTTCAGCGAGTGTGTCAAACACCTTTACCGGTATGCCTGCTTTCGACAAGGCTAGAGCCGTGGTCATACCCACCGGTCCCGCTCCTGCTATCAAAATGCAATCGTTGTTCGCCATTTTTTTATTTCCAGTATCTACTTCTCGTTGGAATTGACCGCATCTGCGTCAGGCTTATTGGTATTAGCCTTTCGTCGCCCTGCTGACACCAGCCAGACGCCAGTGAAAATAACCGCGACACCCGCGATATGGTATGTTTTTATGGATTCGCCTAGTAGAGTAACCGACAAAAAGACGCCAATGATAGGGATAAGATATTGTGCTATGGCCGCAACGCTGGCGCCAACCACGGGAACCGCCCTGTTCCAAAGAATATAGGATATGAAAGACGGAAATATAACCGCGTAGCTGATGATCGCGATGTTATCAAAGTTTTTGTCGAAGGTTTTGCCCTGGATGAGGTCGACGGCGTAGAGCGGTGCCATAAGAATGACGGCAAAAATCGTCATCGACGTCAGGAATGCTAGTTCGCCCATTTCGGTCGGTTTCCACCTCAACATCACTGTGTAGACGGCCCATGAAAAAAAACCGACTAGCACCATGATGTCGCCGACATTGATAGAAAAATGCGAGAGTACCGCAATATCCGCGCGCGATACGATCAGGATGGTGCCGAAAAATCCTAGCAGTACGCCGAGTGACTGTTTCCAAGTGATGGTCTCTCCTGTCATCAGGAAGGCAATACCCACGATCCACAGTGCACCGGACGTATTCATAAGGGAAGCGTTGATGGCGACGGTAAACTGTAGCCCCACATAATACGGGACGCTAAAGCCCACCACTCCGAAGAAACCGAATGCAACCAGAAGTCTCCAGTGTTCCAGCACCAGATGACGCTGTTTCCAAGTCTCCTTGCCACCGATTGCAAGAAAGCATAGTGCGACGAAAAACCACCTGATAAATGCCAGGGTGAACGGTGGCACGTTACCGGATGCCATGCGTCCTGCCACCGAACTTCCGGCCCAAGAAAAAGCACCGATCACTAAAAAGACAAATGCAACCCAGTAGGGAATCGTACGTTTTGTTCTGGAATTGTTTTCGTTGGCCAAGAGTACCCCTGTCTATGGAAGCAAGGTAGTGTCCGACGTACGTCGGCACAATACATCCTTCTTGACACCTCTGGTGTCTACGCCGCACGTTCGGCCATGTGATGACCAAGATCAAAACATGGGACACCGGCGGTGCCGATTTGTCCGCGCTATACCGGGTACTAGCGGCCTCTGCATTCTCCGAGGGACTTGAGCCGGATGACCTGATTCCTATGCGGTTGAAGGGATTGGTCCATGCTCACGTCCGGATTCGGGGTACCAGCAGGATCTTACGTATTCCGCGCTTCGGCGCTTTCGGGATGTCTCCGTTGAAAAATCTGGAATATCAGGCAGCTTGCTTCACTCGTGCTCACCCGAGCGGTCACGTGCCGGCATTACATGGTACGATATCGCCACAGGTCGGGATCCCTTGGGGTGCCCTGATAATCTCCGAGATCGAAGGCGTTATACCGCCAGTCCCGGGCGGGCTTGGGGCTATGGCGCGGGCTCTTGCTGCAATTCACTCGTTGCCGGTGCCCGCGGAGTGCAATCGTCCGCCATTGCAATCTTATGCTGATCCAGTAGCGGCTACGCTGACGGTGATCAAGGCTCAATCGGGGTATTTGGACGCGGCAGAAATAGCCCCTGCTGCTCGTCAGCAGATTGATGAGGAATTGCGTCGCGCAAATGATTTTGTCACCCAATCTGTTAGCCATGATATGCCTATCACATTAGTCGGCACCGATACCCACCCCGGAAATTTCATGATGCAGTCTGACGGGCATGTGGTGTTCGTCGATCTTGAGAAAATGCTGTACGGCGCGCCGGCAATAGATCTCGCCCATGCTACGGTTTACACCTCAACAATGTGGGACCCGGATGTTGCGGTGGCGCTCAATGACAGTGACGTAAACTCTTTCTATAATGCATATTTTTCCGCGATGCCCACGGAGCTCGGCGATCGTGTTCGGCCTTGGTGCGGCCCGCTAAGAAGAATCACTTGGTTACGGACCACGACCTGGTGTGCGAAGCTGAGGGTCGAAATTGAAGACGGTGCGGCATGGTTGGCCGGCCAGCATGATCCTACCTATATTGCGGCCGTTCGGCAGCGTATCGATGATTATTTTGAGCCAGAAACGATCGCGGATATTCTGGTGGCGTTCGATGAGGACTAAAGATCAAATACCTCTGGCCCGGCGGAACCAAGTGCCGCATTTTGTCATAACGCTTGATACTGTGCATGCCTATGTCTAGATACGGGGTGAGGCAAGGTATCTAGGTGTTAAGATGGGCCGCTAGCGTTGCTAAAACCAGTTATCTTTATCAATCGAGAGAGCAACCTGAAAGATCCATAAATATAAGCGTTTGCGCGCCTCGACGTCAGCGGGTTGGTCAGACGTGGAATGACAGTTCTCGTGCAGGCGAAAGCTTATCTGCCCTCAAACTGCGCCTTCTTCTTCGCCATAAATGATGTCCATGCATTGCGGTAATCCTCGGTGTCACCATAGGACGCCGCACGAGCGTATTGAGGCTCGGATTCATCACCTTCTAAACAAACTTTGCGGATCGCGTCTTTATTGAAACGTTGGGCAAGCGGCGCGCCGATACAAATTCGCTCCACCGTTGCCGTTATTTCATCATCTAGACTGCCGTCTGGCGCTATACGGGTAATAAGCCCGAGTCCCAGTGCTTCGTCCGTATCCATAAACCGGCCCTCCAGAACAAGCTGTAGAGCTGCAGTCCGGCCGATCGCATTGACCAACGTGTCCGCAAGCGCGGGATCCAGAAAAATACCCATGTTCTTAACTGGCAGACCGAACGTCGATCCGGTCGCCGCGACGCGTATGTCGCAGGCGAGGGCTATTTCCAAGCCCCCGCCAATGCAAAAACCTTCTATCCGTGCAACTGTTGGGTGAATGCAGTGCTCGATCGCATGCACGGCGGCGATTGTAATATCATTATAGGCGCGTACCTTTTCTGAATTTTTACGAAGCGTCTCAAATTCAGAAATGTCATTGCCCGAGCCAAATGCTTTGCCCCCCGCCCCAGAAACGACAATGCATCGCAGTTCTGTGTCTTCAGATAATTCGTGGAAAATTTCGCCAAGCCGAAGCCAGGAGTTGCGATCCATCGCGTTCCTGCGTTCGGGGCGGTTGATGGTTACCGTCGCGACGACCCCGTCGCGGGCACATAGAATTGAATCGCTCATTGGACTTTCGCAAAATGTTATCGCACAAATTTTCTAACACACGCCGCAATATTCGACATAACAACGGTTTTATCAGGGGATGAATTGTTCGTTTATGATCCGATCCTCTAAATTATGGTCGGGATCGAATAGTAGCGAAAATGACTTGTCGGTGGCGGCGCGCACCGTGACTCGTTTCACGTCGCGCACCTCGGTGTAGTCGCCCACCGCGCTGACTGGCCGTTTTCTGGGCTCCAAAACCTCTAAAGAAATAGAAACTGAAGATGGCAAAAGCGCTCCGCGCCAACGACGGGGCCGGAAAGCACTGATCGGCGTCAGGGCCAGCAGGTTCGCATCCAACGGGATGATTGGGCCATCCGCCGAAAGGTTATAAGCCGTGCTGCCCGCAGGTGTTGCGACTAGGGCCCCATCGCAAATTAGCTCGGACATTCGGACTTTGCCATCGATCTTGATCCGCAATTTAGCCGCCTGCCGAGTTTCGCGCAGTAAAGAAATTTCGTTGATGGCGACAGAGGTCGTTTTCTCACCGTGAATGTCGTGCACTGTCATTTGGAGCGGGCGCAGCTCTACATTTTTGGCATTGTCAATCCGTTTGCCCAAGTTCGCAACGCGGAACTCGTTCATCAAGAATCCGACTGTACCCCGGTTCATCCCGTATATGGCGATGTCGCTATCAAGCCAAGCATGCAGTGTTTCTAGCATGTGGCCATCACCACCCAGTGCCACAATTACATCGGCTTCCTCTGGTGCGAAGTATTTGTATCGCGCTTTCAGCGCTTTTGCCGCTTTGCGAGCTGAATCGGATGCGGCAGCCACAAACGCGATTTTCTTTTCCGTCATTGGGAATTCTACCTTGGTAGCCTAAGTGAAGTATATCGTGTGAGACGTCCGGCGCCAGTACTTGCGATTAACAAGTCATTGCGCGGGTGAAGCCTATAGGAATTTTTATACTCCTGCACTCCTTCACGATTGCCATATCTCTGGCTAATCACCTCATTGCAGCCCGGGAGGTAGTCAACTTCTTTTACTTTAAAATACCCTCGGAGAAACCTGTGGGACGGAGCCGAAAACGCTGCCGTGGAAAAAAGAGGTTTCTTAGGGCTCTTTTTTCTCCGGGTCTTGCTCGTCTGACAAAGTGTCGCCGGATCCCGATCCTTCCATGGCCGTGGTGGTTTCAGATTTATCGGTCTCGTCTACCACCGATAAATCCACCGCATCCGGCGCCGCACCTTCTTCGAATACCGTTTCCAATTCGACGGCCCCTTCCTCTATGCCGATGACGTCGCCATCGCGGTTAATCCGCTCGCCGCGAGACTGCATTTCCGCCTCTTCCTGAGAACGTGCTACATTTACAGTCAGTTCGACCGATACCTCCGGATGCAGGTCAACGCGGATCGGGTGCATCCCAACTGTTTTGATAGGGCGCTCCAGTTTGACTTGCCGCCGATCTGCCGTGATACCCGCTTCAGTGATACCTCCCGCAATATCGCGCGGCGTGACCGATCCATAGAGTTGATCGCTGTCACTCGCCTGACGGACGATAATGACCGTAAGACCATTTAAATCCTTGGCGACACGTTCCGCTTCTTCACGGTACTTTAGGTTTTCGGCTTCTAGTTGGGTGCGTTGCTGTTCAAATACCCCGCGATTTTCTTCGGTTGCACGCAGCGCTTTCTTGCGTGGAAGAAGATAATTCCGTGCGAAACCAGGCTTGACGGTGACTACATCACCCATCTGTCCCAGTTTTTCAATTCGTTCGAGAAGTATTACATCCATCATTCATTTCCTTTTTTTGAACGCCGTGCCCTTGCGCGGTCACGAAGGCATAGCCGCGATTCCAACACCCCAAGAATTGCGAAGAATGCCGCAGGCCAGAGCGCCATAATCAAAAATAAATAGACTACTGCGAGAACAATCGAGCGACCGGGCCAAGTGGAGGAGATACTATGCAGAACTGCTAGTCCGATAAAGAAAAAAGGTATGGCGGCGATAAACATTATATTTAAACCGATAAATGCTGATTCTCCGCCATAAAACGCCAGAATCGCGCCTAAAATCACGATTGTCATCGGCCATAAAGGGACTTCAATTTCCGAATAAACCGGCTTTGGTCGAATATTTTTGTTTGCGGCGGCCAAAAATCGCTGTGCTAGCAAGCAATTGACGAGGTTCATAAGTATCCAGGAGGCGACGGCAACGCCCGGAAAAATTCTTGCGGTGGTCGCAATGATTGTATCCATGGCTACCTGATCGGCCTGAATTAGGCCCGCTAGGCTTGATTTTAGATAGCCTTCGACCGCCCCCCGAATTCCGCCGTCGCTCTGCAGGAAAACAACGTGTGCGACGATCAGGGTGGCGAGGCCCAGTATCGATAACCATACAAGAATCCGCCCCACCGGATACCAGGAGATACCTCCCTGTCCATCAGACCGGTTCTTCAGGGCAAAATGGACAACCATAAGAACAGGCAAGGCGGATGTGATGACGAAGAGACTTAGCGTGCCTGCGCCCGTAGACAGAAGGGCGACCAGTATTGCCGCAAACGCGGCTGCGACGGCGGCCGGCATTAGCCCCAAAGCCAAGCCCGTCGCAGCAATAGGCAGTTGTGCGAAATAGGCGCACATAAGTGCACCAGGCGATCCCAGCGTGATGGAAAGGTGTAGGGTTGCGGAGACAACGCCCGCACCCAGTGGAATGAGCATGGCGTTGCGCATAAAGACCTGCCCGCCGGCTAGCTGCCGTATCAGTCGATAATAAAAGGCATAAGGGCGAGGTTGCGTGCGCGCTTGATAGCGGATGCAAGCTCCCGCTGCTTTTTGGCTGAAACCGCGGTAATCCGGCTGGGCACGATTTTGCCGCGTTCAGAAGTAAAACGTTGCAGCAGTTTCACGTTTTTATAATCGATTTTCGGAGCGTTTTCCCCGGAAAATGGGCAGCTTTTGGGCCGCCGAAAAAATGGTCGCCGGCTCATTCGTCGGTTTCCTTGCTATCTTTGGCTTCATTGTTGTCTTCGGCTTCATTGCGATCAATGACAGCATCCGCAGCCATAGGTTCTTCAGACTTCGGTTTGAATTCAGTGGAACTGTCCTGTTGCTCATCGTTCTCATCGCGGCCGCGCCCTCGATCACGTTCATCGCGGCTATTTCTGTTTTGCATGATTATCGATGGGCCTTCTTCATGCTCGTCGACGCGGACGGTCATATAGCGCAATACATCTTCGCTCAGGCGCATGTTGCGCTCCATCTCCGCCAGTGCGGCAGGCGGCGCATCTATGTTCATCAGCGAATAGTGGCCTTTTCGATTTTTCTTAATCCGATAAGCAAGGGATTTCAGGCCCCAGTATTCGTCTTTGGTAACTTTTCCGCCATTTTCTTCAAGTATCTTCGTCCAGTCCCCTGTGAGGGCTTCGACCTGAGTCGCAGAAATGTCCGGGCGTGCGATATACACGCTTTCGTATAGAGGCACCTTTTATACTCCTAGTTGGTATCCGGCGCGTTTCCCCGTCCGGCACTCATTTCCGTCACACTTTCTTTTTCTCCGATCCACACAATATCAGCGTCAAAAATCAGGAGAAAAGACGCGCGGCGTTATGAGGCGCCGGAATATACACATTTGTATGGCACGCGCAAGCAATCGTCGCATGATTCGTGTCACTATCTTGACTCGCGTTTTTCACCCTATATGACTGCCTGGATGGGTCCGAACAGAGCTAAAATGGTGGAACGGGACAAATGACATGCGCATTCGTGTTTCCTGGACAGGGATCCCAAGCGGTGGGTATGGGGCAGGAACTGCTTGCCGCGTTCCCGGTCGCCCGCGAAACATTGGAAGAGGTCGATGATGCGCTAGGCGAGAACCTAACCAAACTGATAGCCGAAGGTCCGGCGGAAGACCTGACGCTGACCGAAAACGCTCAACCGGCGTTGATGGCGATCAGCATGGCGGTAATGCGTGTCCTGGAAACAGAGGGTGGGGGTAAGATCGATAAGGTTGCCGCCTTCGTCGCGGGTCATTCGCTGGGCGAGTACTCTGCCTTGGCGGCAGCTCGATCTTTTGGATTGGCGGATGCCGCTCGGCTGCTGAAGACCCGTGGACTGGCTATGCAGAAGGCTGTTCCTATAGGCGGGGGCGGTATGGCGGCGCTGTTGGGTGCCAACCTTGACCAAGCAGAGAAAATTGCCGCCGCCGCGGCCGAAGGACAGGTCTGTTCGGTGGCTAACGACAACGCGCCTGGCCAGGTGGTTTTGTCCGGCGCAATGGAAGCGATTGACCGGGCTATCCAAATTGCTAGCGACCGCGGCATCCGTCGTAGTGTTAAATTGCCGGTAAGCGCCCCGTTTCATTGTGAAATGATGGCCCCCGCCGCTGATGTGATGAAAAAGACGCTTGGCGAAGTCGAGATTGTGCGCCCCCTCGTGCAAGTGATGGCGAATGTAACGGCTTCGTCTGCTGAGAACCCCGACCACATTAAATCGTTATTAGTGGAACAAGTGACGTCGATAGTTCGATGGCGTGAGAGTGTACTGGCAATGCGGGATGCCGGCGTAGATACGGTGATCGAGCTCGGGGCGGGCAAAGTATTGTCCGGCCTGACCAAAAGAATTGACCCTGACCTGAGATCGCTTAATGCTGAGACGCCGGAAGACGTCGAGGCCGCCCTCAAAATTATCTAGGAGCACTCGACATGTTTGCACTTTCCGATAAGAAGGCTTTAGTCACTGGCGCATCGGGTGGTATAGGCGGTGCGATAGCTAGGGCACTTCACGCGCAGGGAGCGACGGTTGCGCTGGCTGGAAGAAATAAGAACGCCCTCGATGAGCTTGCGGCAGATCTCGGGGCACGTGCTCACGTTGTAACAGGCGACTTAGGGGATGCCGGGAGTGCCGATGTGATGTTGTCTGCCGCGGAGAAGGCGATGGATGGGATCGACATTCTAGTCAATAACGCAGGCTTTACCCGAGACAATCTCGCCATGCGCATAAAAGATCAGGATTGGCAGACCGTTATTGATGTAAACCTGACGGCCTGCTTCCGCCTGTCGCGCGCCGTATTACGTGGCATGATGAAGGCGCGTTGGGGCCGTATCATCAACATGGCCTCTATCGTCGGAGTCACAGGAAATCCAGGACAAGCTAACTATGCTGCGTCTAAAGCTGGCATAATCGGAATGTCAAAGGCTTTGGCCAGTGAGGTGGCGACCCGGGGGATCACGGTTAATTGCATCGCACCGGGTTTCATTGAGACGGCGATGACCGAATCACTGGCTGATGATCAGCAGGCGAAACTGATCGCGTCCGTGCCCGCCGGACGGCTGGGAACCCCGGAAGACGTAGCGGGCTGCGCAGTATTTCTAGCGTCCGATGAAGCCGCATATGTGACTGGTCAAACCTTGCATGTGAATGGTGGAATGGCCATGATATAGATCGCTTGGGCGCATGGTCGCCCTTCAGCGCAGAGCCCTTAAAAATGTTGATTTTGGGTCAGGAGAAAACGAAACCAGAGGCCGGCCCGACGTTTGCTCGGACGCCGCCAAATTCCAAGGAAAAAATAATGAGTGATACAGCAGACCGGGTGAAAAAGATCGTCGTTGAACATCTTGGCGTTGACGAAAGCAAAGTAACCGATAACGCCAGCTTTATAGAAGACCTAGGGGCGGATAGCCTCGACACAGTCGAACTCGTGATGGCATTTGAAGAGGAATTTGGATGCGAGATACCGGATGATGCTGCTGAGAAAATTCTCACCGTCAAGGATGCTATGGCGTTTATTGACGAGAATGCCGGCTGATGCCCTACAACAGGATCTGATAATTTTCCCACAGAGAGGGAATGTACTCGCGAGTGTGAAAGAATGGCCATGCCATTGAGACGTGTCGTAGTTACCGGTGTTGGAGCGGTGACCCCTCTGGGTGCCGGTGTAGAATACGTCTGGGACCGCTTGTTGAAGAGTGAGTCCGGGGCGGGGAAAATCCAGTCGTTCGATACCGACGATCTATCGGTTAAGATTGCCTGTCAGGTTCCCCTTGGAGAAAGCAGTAGCGGCGCTTTTGATCCTGACGACCATTTGTCTCCCAAAGACCAGCGGAAGATGGATCAATTCATCATCTTTGCTCTCGGAGCGGCGGCCGAGGCGATTGAAGATTCTGGCTGGACGATCGACAGCGATGAGGATGCCTGGCAGACCGGCGTGATGATAGGATCGGGTATTGGGGGACTAGAGACCATCTCCGAGGCGGCAACGTTACTTCAGGAAAAGGGCCCCCGGAGGATTTCGCCGTTCTTTATTCCGTCCAGTTTGATCAACCTTGCATCGGGACAGGTGTCCATAAAATACGGGTACAAGGGGCCTAACCATGCCCCTGTGACCGCCTGCTCCACCGGTGCCCACGCGATTGGTGACGCATCCAGACTGATAGGGTTCGGAGATGCAGATGTCATGATTGCGGGCGGCGCGGAGGCGGCGGTCTGTCGTTTGGGGTTAGCGGGCTTCGCGGCAGCCAGGGCCCTTTCGTCTAATTTTAATGAAGAGCCTGAACGAGCGTCGCGTCCTTGGGACAAGGATCGGGATGGTTTCGTGATGGGTGAGGGAGCCGGCGTCGTCGTATTGGAAGAATATGAACACGCTAAGGCTCGCGGCGCAAAAATTTATGCCGAGGTGGCTGGCTATGGCTTGTCCGGCGATGCCTATCACATCACTTCCCCGCCAGAAGACGGTAATGGCGGGTATCGCGCAATGCAGTCGGCCTTGCGAAACGCTGGTATTAATGTGGAAGATATTGACTACATCAATGCCCATGGTACTTCGACGCCGGTTGGCGATGAGATAGAACTGGGCGCGGTTAAACGACTTTTTGGGGAACACGCCTATAGTTTGTCGATGTCGTCCACCAAATCGGCGATCGGTCATTTGCTGGGAGCCGCCGGTGCGGTAGAGGCTATCTTCTCGTTAAAGGCGATCGAAGACGGCGTTGCACCGCCAACGCTCAACCTCGAAGATCCGTCGGAAGGCTGCGACATTGACCTCGTGGCTAATGAGCCGAAAGAGCGACCTATAAAGGTTGCATTGTCGAATTCGTTCGGCTTCGGCGGTACAAATGCCTCAGTCGTGTTTAAAAAGGCCTCCTAACCCGAAATGTGGCGGTCCGCCGTCCGCTTTCTTGCCATCCTGATATCGGTGGCTTCCGTTGCCATCGGATCGGGTATATTTTGGGCATGGGCCGCGTATCGCGCCGATGGCCCGTTAACACAACCGATTACCATCATAATAGCTAAGGGAGTTGGCGTTAAGCAGATCGCCGCGCAACTTGTCTCATCTGGCGCTATAGAGAACGAACACCTGTTCGTGCTCGGTGCGAGATATAACGAAACGGCCAGACGAATGCGTGCTGGAGAATTCATACTACAACCCGGTATGAGTATCCGCGCAATTTCCGATCACTTGGTTAACGGCGAGTTTGTGAAACGTCGTCTTACGATTCCTGAAGGCTTTTTGACGGAGGAGGTGGTATCTTTGGTCGCCGCGACCGACGGTCTGGTCGGAGATGTACCGTTAGATCGCCCGGAGGGGATTTACCTGCCCGATACCTATTTCTTCATTTATGGCGATACGCGGTTGTCAATTTTGTCGCGCATGAAAAAAGCCATGGATTCGGCGTTGGTGGAAGTCTGGAACGCGCGGGATGTGAATATTGCCATTTCTTCCCCGCGCGAAGCCTTGATACTCGCTTCGATCATCGAGTGTGAAACGGGGGTCGAGGCCGAACGTGCGAGGGTCTCCAGCGTATTTCACAATAGGATTAGGCTCCGTATGCGGCTGCAATCCGATCCGACTGTCGCTTATGCAGTGACAGGCGGAAGGCGCCCTTTAGGTCGCCCCCTAAGCCGCGCCGATATGAAAATCGACTCCCACTACAACACCTATCTCCGCTTCGGTATGCCACCAGGCCCAATCGCTAACCCTGGTCGTGCGGCGCTGATGGCGGCGGTCCAGCCGGCGGATACGAAAGATCTTTATTTTGTTGCTGACGGTACCGGAGGGCACGCTTTTGCGAGGACCCTTGCCGAACATAACCGTAATGTCACTAAATGGCGCCGAATTCAGCGGCGACGAACAAAATGATGCGCAACCCAAAGGCGACTTTCGACACTGAAAATGATAAAATACGACTAATACAAATACGCTAGGCGCAAACAAGAAAAGAGGGGCCATTGACGGTAACGAGTATGACTGGGTTTGCCCGGACGGACGGTTCAGTCGCCGGTTACAGTTGGGTGTGGGAAGTTAAAAGCGTAAATTCCAAGGGGCTCGACCTGCGTTTTCGTCTGCCTCATGGATTTGATGCACTTGAAGCACAGGCGCGGAAGCGCGCAGTAGAGAAGTTTGTGCGGGGAAACCTGTCCATAAATTTGGTGATTCAACGACCAAAGAAACCGGCTGCTCTAGAAATCAACCGGCCCGTGCTGGAAAAAATGATGTCACTAGCGGCGGAGTACCGCGGCAGTGCAGACGCGGTTAACGTAGAAAATCTGATGGGATTGCGTGGCGTGATTGAACTCGTCGAAGAGGATATAGAGGAAAAGGATACGATTGCCATGCGGGACACCGCGGTCATCGCTTCGCTTGAAGAACTTTTCGATTCTCTTACCTATTCCCGATCGTGTGAGGGCAAACGCCTCGCGGGTATCGTCGAAGAACATATTGGAGAAATTGCATCACTTACCGCCGAAGCAGCGGGTTTGGTTGAGCTTCAGCCTGAGCGCATAAAGGGCAGATTGATGGATCAGCTTGGTGAGTTGCTCCATGACGACAACTCTCTCTCTGAGGACCGAATCGCTCAGGAACTGGCATTGATCGTCGTGCGCGGTGACGTTCGTGAAGAACTGGACCGGTTGGTGGCCCACGTCGCTGCAGCACGTGAACTAATGGGCGAGGGGGTGGCCGTCGGTCGCCGTTTGGATTTTCTGTGTCAGGAATTCAACCGGGAGGCTAATACTCTGTGTTCCAAGTCCTCCGACATGGATTTAACACGGATTGGTCTCGCCTTAAAATCGGCGATAGAACGGCTCCGCGAACAAATTCAAAATATCGAGTAGATTTAAATATGGTTGATACGGTTAGCAGGATTGAGCGACGGGGGTTAATGCTTGTGCTGTCGTCGCCTTCCGGGGCCGGCAAGACGACCATTTCGCGAATGTTGCTAGAGCGCGACGAGGATATATCCCTTTCTGTGTCCGTAACGACACGGCCTAAGCGACCAGGTGAGGTGGATGGCCGTGATTACCATTTTATAGACCCGACGGAATTCAATCTCATGCTTAACCGACGTGAATTATTGGAGCATGCTAAGGTCTTCGACCACTATTATGGAACGCCCCAGAGTGCCGTCGAAGAAGCGTTGGCGGTTGGTAAGGATGTACTATTCGACATCGACTGGCAGGGAGAACAGCAACTAAAACAAGCGACCCGTAACGATCTTGCCAGCGTCTTCATCCTACCCCCGTCTACCGAGGAACTGGCGCGGCGACTGCAATCGAGGGCGCAGGATCCAGCCGATGTGGTTGCGGTGCGCATGGAAAAAGCGCCTGATGAAATTAGCCATTGGCCGGAATATGACTACATCATCGTCAACTACGATATAGAGGAGAGTGTCTCCCAGGTTCAAGCGGTCTTGGCGGCCGAGCGGTTGAAACGCGAACGCCAGATCGGGCTGACAAATTTTGTTAAACGTCTTCGCGAGTGGCAGTAAACGTCAGTTTTGTTTCTCTTTTGTAGGCTCGGGCTAGAGAACAAAAACCCTCTATATCAATAGTTTCTGCTCGCGCGGTGGGGTCTATGCCGGCATCAGTTAGAGTGATATTGGCATTGTTAAACAAGCCTTTCAGGCTGGATCTAAGCATTTTCCTCCGTTGCGAAAATGCAGCAGCGACTACGGTTTCCAGTGCTGCGCCATCGGCCTTTGCCAGTGGTTCGGCTCTGGGGGTAATTGTAACAACTGTTGAATCAACCTTCGGTGCCGGCGTAAACGCCCGGGCTGGTAAGGTGAGTACAGGTCTTACATCGCAGCGCCATTGTGTTGCGACGGACAGGCGTCCGTATGCTTTTGTTCCTGGTGATGCAACGAGCCGTTCGGCGACCTCGCTTTGGAACATCAGGACCATGCGGCCGAAGAGCTCTATTTTCTTCAGCCAGAGAATTAGTAACGACGTCGCAATGTTGTATGGGAGGTTAGCAACAATCGTAAGAGGTCCGAACTCGGTCGCAAATGGGGCCGGGTCAAATTCGATGGCGTTTTGTTGGACTAAATGTAGGCTCCCGCCCGCAACCCTTTTCAGCCCCGCGAGTGCATCGATACACCTTGGATCGCGTTCAACCGCAATCACGGGACGGGCACCCGCTTCCAGTAGGGCGCGCGTTAGGCCCCCGGGGCCAGGACCGATTTCAATCGTAGGCCTATCTTCCAGTGGGCCGGCGGCCTGTACTATTCGGCGGGTAATATTGAGGTCTAGCAGAAAATTCTGCCCAAGGGATTTGCGCGCCGAGAGGTCGTGGAGCGCGATTACATCGCGAAGTGGTGGCAAGGTTGAGAGGTTTGGGATTACAGCCATTACCTTAACTTTTGAGTGTCCGTTCCCGGCATGATGCAATCTGAGCTGCCATCCTGATTGCCGAGATTAGGCTTTTGGGGTTCGCCGTTCCGGTGCCAGCTATATTATAGGCTGTTCCGTGATCTGGAGACGTGCGGACAAACGGCAGACCAACTGAGATATTTACCCCGTTCTCGAAATCAAGTGTCTTCATCGGTATCAATGCTTGATCGTGATACATGCAGACGGCGACATCGTATGTTCCGCGCGCTGCTTCATGGAACATTGTGTCTCCAGCAAGCGGTCCTATCATATCGAGGCCAGGTTCTTTTACGTGCTCAATAGCGGGAGAGATAATGTCAATTTCCTCACGCCCCATATGTCCGCTTTCCCCTGCATGCGGGTTAAGCCCAGAGACCGCAATACGAGGATGCGGTATACCGAAATCATATCTCAACGAGGCAATCGTAATTTCTAGCGTTCGCACGATTTCGTTGGTTGTCAGGGCGGAAATGGCATCCTTAAGCGACAAATGGATGGTAACGGGAACAACTTTTAAGTTGGGCCCAGCCAAGAGCATTACCGGTGGAGCCTGCAGTCCGGAGCGTTCGCCAAGATATTCCGTGTGACCCGGTGCTGTGAAACCAGCTTCGTAAAGCCGGCTTTTTTGGATCGGATTTGTAGTCATGCCTGCCGCGTTGCCTTTCATTGCGGCATCGATCGAGCGGTCTATCGCTTCGATCACCATCGCCCCGTCCGCTGTACTATCTTGACCGGGAAGTGCCAAAACTGGCCGGCTAAGAGGTATCACGGGCAGGGCGTTTGGTAACACGGCGGTGGCATCGGAGGGGTCTTCTATTTCGGTTACTAGACAGTCGATACCAGTAAGCCGGGCAAGGCGCCTAAGTCGCCCGGGGTCGTCAAACAAACAAAATGGAGGTAGGTGAGACCTATGATCTCGCCAAGCTAGCAGGGCGATTTCGCCACCGATTCCAGCGGGGTCACCCATCGTGACGACGATTGGGCGATCACCGGACATTATGTTAAACTCGAATGTCGACGACAGCGGAAAGACGGATGTCGCGTAGGTAACGCCGCGCCATTAACGAAAGCCTTTCCTGTATCAGTCTATCTGCAATTGTTTCGCGTGCTGGCAGCTTTATCTCGGCGTCGCCGCCCTCTCGGCCGCATACCATCAGCAATAAAACGCCGTCTGGCGTTTTAATAGGATCGCTGATCTTTCCCGCTGGAACGTTGGTGACAACGGCCTGAATGGCAGGAGACAAATCCTTCAGCGCAAATCGGCCCATATTTGGTGGCCGTGGTGAGCGGATCTCTTTTGCAAGAAGATCAAAATCGCTGCAGCTTGTCGCCGTATCTCGTACGGTTTTTGCTAGTTCAATTTGAGCTTCTTTATCCGAAGGAAATGCTACTTGGGGAAAGGGTAGGAAGATCTGATGAAGGTCCAAGTTTATAGGCTTGTTTCTAGACATAGCTATTTTTCGGCTATCACGCAGTGTCAGCAGCCGATAGCCGGTGATGGTCTTTACTGGCGCCGAAATGGCGCCGCGCTTAAGTGTTGGCACGATGGTCTTAAGATCGTCGCTAAGTTCGGCTTCATGCATCCAGCCAAGATCTCCCCCAACCGCTGCCGTGGGGCTCTGTGAGAACTGTCGCGCAATCGCTGCAAAGTTAGCGCCGTTCCGTATCTGGTTACGAATTCGCCCAGCTGTAAGGCGGACATTATTTTCTTCATCCGGCCCATCGACAGCTAGCAATATCTCGGCGAGCCGATATTCAGTCTGTCCCTGGCGTGATCGTATGCGCTCCAGCGTTTCGTCAATTTCATCTTCACCGATGATGATCATGGGACGCAGTCTGCGGCCAAGAAGTTTAGACCACGCGATCCCAGCGCGGAGTTGCTCTTCCATTGCTTCAGGAGGTACCGAATTCTCCCGCAACATCCGATCGAGGCCATCTTTGGGCAGTTTGTTCTGTTTTTCGATTGTTGCTTTGGCACGCCGTATGTCACGCTTGCTAACGGAAATACTCCGCCGCTTCGCCTCCTGCACTTTTAACCGCTCATCTATAAGGGTGCGCAGAACCGGACCGCTTATTCGTCGTCTCACTTCTAGCGTGTCCGGTAGGCGCGTGGACACAATCACCAGCTTTATACGTGATTCTAAGTCGTATGCGCTGATCGGTTCGTCGTTTACGATCGCTGCAATACGCTGCACAGACTGCGATCTAACGCTGTCTGGCGAAACGATTGAGATCAATAAAAATACGATCGTAAAATTAAAAAAATACCTTTTGCCTGACTTCATCGAATCCACGTTCAGA
This sequence comes from Pseudomonadota bacterium, assembly GCA_036339975.1. Classification (GTDB taxonomy): domain Bacteria; phylum Pseudomonadota; class Alphaproteobacteria; order MPNO01; family UBA830; genus UBA830. The sequence continues at coordinate 64,977 of JAYYZV010000155.1, forward strand.
GTTCATTCCGAATATATATAGCCTTTTCCCTTTCCTTCAACTTACGAGATGGCGCCAATGTCAGTTGACGCCGCGGGAGGTTTCCACCTCGCCAAGGGTTTTAAAAACGAACCTGAACAGAATTGTATCCGTTGGGGCCACGTCCCGATCGCGGGTGAATGCTCGTGAATAATCGGTGCGAAACTTGAAACAATCGTCCTCATACATCAGAGAAAATCCATGGCTTAACGCCCCCCCCCCGCTCGTCAGGTCGCGGTGCGTGCTGGCTCTAACCATCCAGTGATCGGTTATATTCGACCGTAAACTGAATGTAATTTCCTCCCGGTCTCGAAAGTCATCTTGCGGCTCTTGGGAATCGATCAGGTTCTGCTGGTCGATCGACAAATAATTAATAGTGCCGTGCAATAATGGAACGCCAGCCGACGCTGTAACTTCATTGCGCCGTGCGGAAAAATCATCTTTGTCGACCCTAAACCTGTAAAGCGCGTTGATATATTGTGTCGGGCGGATGCGTATTCTCCCTACCACATCAGAGAAGTTTCCATCCAGACCTGAATCGCGGTCGAAATCGTCACCTTTGTTTAACCTGAAGCTTTGTCCAACAAAAAAAGAACTGAAACCACTGCCAAGGCCGAAGATACCGTTGTTAAGTCCGTAATTTATTCTTGGCCCTCCCTCTACCCGATCAATACCCCCAAAGCGGTTGTGCGAAAACAGGTTTGTATCGTCGAACTCGAAGCTGACACTGTCCTCATTTGGAATCCGGTCGGTATTCTTGCCGTTTGGTGCCAAAATCACCCCGACAACGGGCTCCACGATCTGAGTAAATCTGCCGTCTTTTCTTGCCAGCGGCAACCTCCAGTCCATGCCGGCCTGCGGGAACAAGCGGTAACTAAATCCAGAAAGAGCCCGGTTGGGATCGTCGCTATCCACAACGCCACTTGCGAGATACGCATCAGTTTGCAGCGAAGAAAAAAATCGATAGACCTCTCCATGACGGGTTGTGTAAGGCAATTGCCATTGGGTGATGCCAGAAAGACGCTTGCTATCAGTTCCGTCGGTGCGGGTCAGAGCTAGAAACCCCGCGTCGACCGACCATTGTCCTCCGAAACGGTCCGGTTGGGCGACATAGTTGTAATCCAGTTTTGGAAACACTATAGGGGTGTTACCAAAGTTATCCGTAGCGCGAAGCCCTTGGAAGTAATATGCATTTGCCGCTGCGTAGCTTCGCCCTCGGAATCCTTCCACATAAAAACGGTTTTCGAGCGTGTCTGTTGAATCAATGTTATAACGCCGCAAAGAGGTGTCGTCCGTTGAAAGGAATATGTCGGCACCGCCGCGCCAAGTGCGGTCGAACTCATGTAAAAGATCGCCTCGGATATGTCCGCGTGGCGTATCTTTATCTCCGCTGTCTTTGCTCCCATAGGTCCCGCTGCCATCTAGCCTGTATATGGTTGAACTCAACCTATGGCGCAGTTCTCCGGCGGCTATAACACCCTCGCCGTCGCTAAATGTCGGAGTTAAGGTCGCATCCATGTTTGGAGAAATATCTATGTAGTAGGGGGTTGTCACAGACTGGCCCAGATCCGTGTCGCTACCGTAGGTCGGCACTAAAAAGCCGGTTCGTCGCTTAACTGTAGGACCCGGGTGTGAAAGGTATGGCGTATAAATAACTGGTAAACCGTAGACCTCCATAAAGGCGTCTTTGTAAATCACATCGCGCGATGTTTGGTCGTGTATGACGTTAAAAGCCTTGACTTGCCATAGCGGGGCTCGCGATGGATCTTCCTCACACAATTCGCAGGGTGAATAGACTGCTTTCCGAAATTCTGTTTTCTCGCCACCGATCTTGCGGCCCCCCGCTGCAGCAATCCGGGCACCGTCGGCAAGCCGGACACGCATATTTTCCATAATGCCATCGCGCAGGTCTCCGGTAACTTTCACACGGTCAGCGAAAATAACCTCGCCGGTCGGTTCCAGAATGCTGACGTTACCTTTTGCTGCAACGGTATCTTCGCGGCGGTTATACGTGACGACGTCGGCCATTAGCGTACGCTCGCCCTGAGTGAACTCCACATTCCCTGTCGCGACGACGATACCTAGTTCCTGTTCGTTCCGCAGCTGGTCGGCTTTGAAGACCACCGGTGTTTTCTGGTCTGAGCGACGGTCCATTTTTGCTAAGGCTGCTGATTGCATCAAAATCATAGAAGCAACGGCCGCAGCGATCGATAACCTTTGAGATAACTTCAACTCACCCATCCTCCACATGGAGAAGGACGGAAACGCCGAGGAATGATGCTATGAGTGCGGGGCTCCAGGCGGCAATTACGACCGGTAGCTTGGATGAGACTCCGAGCGCGTATACCACGTCTGAGAGAAAATATAGCAGAAATCCAGTCCCTATTCCCGACACGATCATGACTGCTGCCCCGCCGCGTCGGACAGGGCAAAGAGAAAACGTTGCAGCCAGAATGACCACCGCTGCTAGCATCAGCGGAAATGCCAGGTGGGTATGCCAATGGAGAAGATGCCGAACACCCGAAAACCCAGTATTCTCCAGGATTCTTATGAATCCGGGTAAAGCCCAAAAAGATATTGTCTCGGGTGGTGCGAAGCTGTCGTTGATGTTTCCTCTCGTCAGGTCCGTAGGTAGGTGTCTGACGTCATAACGTTTGGGTGGCTGATTAGGCGCGGTCATCACCGCCATGTCTAGGCGCCAGAAACCTTCTTCTAGTGTCGCGCTTGGGGCATCAATGCGGCCAACGAAGCGGTTATTGTCTTTCATTAGAAAGACAATGACTTTGTCGATCCTCATTTCGCGAGGGGCGATTCTCCGCGAGTGCAGGATGTAGTGCCCGTCTCCCGTCGATTGTCGAAACCATAGACCCTGATTAGCAAGTGCCGCGAGACTAGACTTGCCAAGGATGTATTTCGCCTCGAGGACCTCGTATTTCAGTAACATCGCTGAAGAAAACGGGTTGAAAATGGCTATTTTGAACAGTCCTATTAGGATAGCGAGGGCGATTGGGGGCGCTAAAAACTGCCATATAGAAACCCCGGCGGCACGCGCGACGACGAATTCGTGGTGCCGGTTCAATCGCCAAAAAGCAAACATCGCACCTAGTAGGGCCGAAAACGGTATCGCTTTCTCCATCATGGTAGGAAGTTTTAAAAAAGCCATCGAAAGTACAGAATGGAAGGCAATATCCTCATGCCGGACGGAAACGCGCCGGAAGAGTTCGAGCGTATCGAAAATGGTAATGATTAGAACTAGTCCTAGCGAGAACGCCAAGAACGATGAGAGGAATTGACGTCCAATATAAAACGATAAGGTGCGTGATAGCCTCACGTTGCGGGTTCCTGTTCCAGGCTCTTGCGCTGCCGCCGCCGTTTGGGCTTGGGGGAGGCCAGTAGAAAAAGAAACACTGCTGAGATGGCGACTGGAATTGCGAACAATGCGGCTGCCATCTCAGGGACTTTTTCCCCGAGGCTCTTCGTACCCAAGGTGGCAACCTGAACCAATAAAACTGTAGTCACCGCGATGGATATTCGCAGAAATTGTCCTCGGCGGTTGAAATCTCCACCCAGCAGCATTGCGAGACCTATCGCTATATAGGTGAGGTACAGTAAGGGTGTGGCCAGCCGGAAATACCCTTCCATCCGAAGTCGGGCATAGTTGAAGATTTCATTTGGCTTTTTGTCGAACTGGAATAGTTCGTGCAAAAAGCGCTCCCTTGGCTCCCGCCAATGTTTAGCTACCTCTTCCTGAATGTTTTTTAGATCAAATGTGTAGCGCTCAAAGTATAAAAGGGACAGGCGCCCATCATTAGTCTGAACCTCCTGACGGTTACCGTTAATCATCAGAACCCTGGGTCCTTCCTCGCTGCTGACGATCGCGCCCTTCTCGGCCATCATTGTTACAGGGGTGTCGGGTTTTCGCTCGTCGTGCACGATGATCCCGTATAGTTCCCCGTCTTCGCTTCGCTCGCGTACAAATACGGTAATCCCCTTCGCTACTGGGTTGAAGATGCCTTCCTGCAGAAACAGGGTGGATAATTCAGATCGGAACTCGCGCTGCATATCCTTGAAATCCCGATAGGTCGCGGGCATCACATACAGGGTGTTGAGGTAGCCGAGCGCCGTTGTCAGAACGGCAAGTACTAACGCGGGCCGGGCGATCTTGAAGGGGGACATGCCACTGGCACGCAAAACCACGACTTCGCTATCATTTACCATTCGGTTATAAGTGAACATTAGAGCGGCGAATACCGCGATAGGGCCGATTACGGAAAGAAACGTCGGCAATAACAACATTGTGAAGGTAATGAACGTGGTCGCCGATAGGCCGCGGTTGACGATCATTTCTACAAAGCGCAGCGACTGAGTTAGCCAAACAACGCAGGTAAGACTTACCGCGACGACGGATGTCCACCAGATCAGTTGTCTGAAGATATAGCGGTGAAGTTGTCCCATACCCGCACTATAGGTTTTTGAAATTCTGCTGTCACAGCCGATTTTACCATATAAAACAATTGGTAATCAGGTATTTGGAATGATTTTCCAGAATTGACCGGGTCCGGTTTCGTTTGGGAGTTGTCATAATCCCGCGGCGGCTATGCTCTGGTACTAAATACCTGTGGTCCTTTAATTCCGGTAGAACGGGAACGGAGCGGTTTCAATTTCAGACCCAATATCTGTTCGGCTTTTTTGTTTGGCAAGTGGACCCCTTTGCACGCAGGTCGTCCCTCCTTAATGCATGTTTGGATGCTTCCCAATAAAGGCGACCTGCCAGCGGTTATAAATACCGCATATACGACATGCTGACTATTCACGTAACCGGCTAAAATCTTGACCGTCTATTGACTGTCAAGTCCATAGCCACTACCGGGGGGGCTTCGAGTGCAGTATTAAAGTTTGTGTCGAGACCGGTCTGACGAACACCCTCGGAGACTGGGTGCGAGAGCTAGGCCCGTCGGATGAATTAGATTTTCAAGTTCGGCACAATGCTTGTTACAGTCTGATGTGAAATACCCGGCCGATGATAGGTCCCCCTACAACCCAGCGGAGTTTGATAATGAAGATCAGCTTTTCCTCCCCTTCTTTGCCCCGAACCGGCCCCCTTGTGGTGGGTGCCTTGTCCGGAGGTCATTTGCTGGCTACTGCCGAACGGGTCGACAGGGCAACCAAAGGCGCGTTGACCCGCGCGAAAAATAGTAGCCGTTTCAAAGGAGAAGCGGGGCAGTCTTTGACTGTTATGGCACCGACAGGCGTGAGTGCCAGCAGAATCATACTGATTGGCCTCGGTGAGGCCGAACGAATCGGTGATCTGGGAGCCCAAAGCTTTGGAGGTAGGGCATGGAAGTCTGTGGCTAGTACGGGTCAAAAATCCGCCATGGTGGCGATTGACCCGATCAAGGGGTCTAAACTCGACACTTCAGAGCTCGCGGCGAATACCGCTTACGGTGCGCGGCTGGCTTCTTATCGATTTGACAAGTACCGTACACGCGAAAAAGAGTGCGTCAAACCGAGTGTAACCACTTTGACTATTGCATCGCGGGACCCGACGAATGCAAAAAAATCCTATGGCCCGCTGGGAAAGGTGGCGGATGGCGTCTTCCTAACTCGAGATCTGGTATCTGAACCGGCTAATGTTATATACCCTATCTCGCTAGCCCAGAAGGTGCGTTCGTTGTCGAGGCTCGGGGTTAAGGTCACTGTGCTCGATGAAAAACAAATGGCCAAGCTTAATATGGGTGCGTTGCTGGGCGTTGCGCAGGGGTCAGCCAACAAACCTCGCCTAGCTGTAATGCAATGGAATGGCGCGCCTCGTGCCAAAAACAAGCGCCCCATCGCCTTTGTCGGAAAGGGCGTTACTTTCGACACCGGCGGCATTTCAATCAAACCAGCCGGCGGCATGGAAGATATGAAATGGGATATGGGCGGAGCTGGCGTAGTGATTGGGCTTATGAAGGCCCTGGCCGGCCGCAAAGCCAAAGTTAACGCGGTTGGCGTAGTCGGGCTGGTCGAAAATATGCCGTCTGCGACAGCGCAGCGACCGGGTGATGTGGTCAAGACCATGTCGGGTCAGACGGTTGAGGTAATTAATACCGACGCAGAAGGTAGGCTCGTATTAGCCGATGCAATGTGGTTCTGCCAAGAAAGGTACAAGCCACATACCTTGATTGACCTCGCCACCCTGACAGGCGCGATCATCGTCTCGCTTGGAAATGAAAACGCGGGACTGTTCGCAAACGATGATGAAATCTGTGATAGACTGACGGCGGCAGGAGTAGCGGTCGGGGAGCCGGTATGGCGGATGCCGCTGGGAGAAGGGTATGACAGACTGATCAACTCCGATATAGCGGACATGAAAAACATCGGTGGCCGCTGGGGCGGTTCGATCACTGCTGCCCAGTTTCTCAATCGCTTCATTAAGGAAGACGTAAAGTGGGCGCATCTCGATATCGCAGGTGTAACTTGGTCCAGTAAGGATGCGCCGACCGTTCCTAAGGGAGGGACTGCATTCGGTGTTCGGCTTTTGGACGGCTTCGTGGCGAAAAACTATGAAAGCTGATGTCGCGCCGTGACCGAGATAAGCTTCTATCATTTGCTACATACGCCGCTCGAGCGGGCGCTTCCGAAACTGATCGAAAAGGTGCTGAAAAGCGGAGCGAATGCCGTTATAAAAACCGCCTCGGCAGAGCGTGCCGAGTCGCTGAGCGGTGTGCTTTGGACTTATGATCAAAACTCTTTCCTGCCGCACGGCACGGTGAGGGATGGCAATGCTGGCCAGCAGCCGGTTTGGATTACGCCTGACGATGAAAATCCTAACGCCTCAGAAATTCTGGTCCTGACCGATGGTGCCGCGGCAGCGGACATGGGTGTTTGGCGGCGGTGCCTTGAAATTTTCGATGGGCGGGACGAGGGTGTTGTAACTGAGGCACGGCGTCGATGGAACGAATACAAGATTGCCGATCATAACTTGACATATTGGCAGCAGAACGGGCGCGGCGGTTGGGATAAGCAACGGTGACCCCTGCCTAATTGAGAGGGTTGCTAACGCTGGGAACACTATCTCGCAGATGCAAAATGTATCGGTTGCTCAGGTTTCTTGAACCGTCTATAAGGCCCGCCCTAACGAACGAACAGGAGCCTTGGTCCCCATGGCAGTTGAACGAACGCTTTCAATCATAAAGCCGGACGCAACACGGCGAAATATTACTGGAGCAATTGTTACGCGCTTTGAAGAGGCGGGTCTTCGCGTCATCGCTCAACGTCGAACGCAGTTGAGCCCGGAGCAGGCGCAGCAATTCTATGCAGTTCACAAAGGGCGCGCTTTTTTTGACGACCTGTGCAGCTTTATGACTTCTGGCCCAGTTGTCGTGCAAGTTTTGGAAGGCGAGGACGCGATCATCAAAAACCGTGAAGTCATGGGGGCGACCAATCCGGCGAACGCCGATGAAGGCACTATACGCCGTGACTTTGGTGAGTCGGTCGAGGCTAATTCGGTTCACGGCTCCGATTCCCCGGAAACTGCCGCCCAGGAAATTGCATTCTTTTTTTCGGGGACAGGGATCGTAGGTTGACGGTATTTAGCTTTTGAGGGTTAGCCTTAAAAAAGCCGGGCAGACCCTGCCTTTTTTGCTTTCTTTTGTCTGATAAGAATCAAATAAGCGTTAATGCCATCAACCCGACAATGGCGATAACTGTCACCGTACTGACAAACAGAAACTTGGCGAATCCTTCCCAGCCTTTCTGGTGGCGTTCGAATTCTTGCTCCATGTTGAGAGCCATATCGCGTACCTCCTTGATCGTTTATGATGTCACAACCAGTCCCCCAATTTTATAGCGTGGATACCGCGCCGGGTGAAGCAGTTGACGCAGATTACCCTCGTCCGTCGTCATCCGGGTTCAACGGTATGATGTCAGGTGCGCTTGCGTGCTCGATTTCGACCCGGTTGCCTATTACACGTGCCCTTCCGCTCGCCACCACTTTTAGTGCCAACGGGTAGCACCGATGTTCTGCTGTCAGCACCCGGGCTGCTAACGAGTCCGAGTTATCTGCAGGGTACACAGGAACCGCTGCCTGAGCGATGATTGGGCCGGCATCCATTTCGGCCCGGACAAAATGAACGGTGCATCCAGTAAATTTCACCCCGTCCTCGAGCGCGCGTTCATGGGTATGTAAACCCTTGTAAGACGGCAGTAATGACGGATGAATATTGATCATTCGATCATGCCAGTGGTCGACGAAGTTCTTGGTTAACAGGCGCATGAAACCGGCGAGACAGATGAGTTCAACCCCGGCATTTTCGAGTTCTACCTGCAGCGCGTCTTCAAATGGTTCGCGACCATCGAACTGGCGGTGATTTATAGTGGTGGTAGCAATGCCGGCTTTCTCCGCCCGACGCAATCCAACGACACCGGG
>JAYYZV010000156.1:0-15641 GCA_036339975.1 Pseudomonadota bacterium
TCCGTACATCACGGCTTTTGCAGAAGCGGGTTCGGATATCATCACTGTGCATGAGGAGGCGGGATCGCACCTTCATCGTACAATCCAACTCATCAAATCGATGGGTAAAAAGGCAGGTGTATCGATCAACCCAGCAACGCCGGCTGCGGCCGTGTTCGACGTTTTGGAAGAGGTGGACCTGGTTCTCGTGATGAGCGTCAATCCTGGTTTTGGCGGGCAGAAATTTATTCCCGGATCGATTGGCAAGATTGCGGCGTTGCGCGACGCCATTGACTCAACCGGTCGTGACATTGATCTGGAAGTGGATGGCGGGATTGATCCAGTGACGGCGAAAGCCGCAATAAAGTCTGGTGCGGACGTTCTGGTTGCTGGCTCCGCAACTTTTAAGGGTGGGCGACGTAGTTATGCTGCTAATATCCGCAGGCTTCGCGGCGGCAAATGAATGCGGCTAGTGACGTATAATTCAGCAATGGGTTGGCAGAGTTAAACAGAAATTCTTAACGTTATTAAGGCGGATAGAAAATGCCGCGTCTTGACCAGAGAGGGATCGGAGAAAACTTGCGCGGAGCTATATACCTGATAGCGCGCATATGGTTCCGCGGAGTCTTCTACGGGCGCACTTTGCGGGGACGCCAGCCGCGATCCCTAACCATGATACCGGAAGAAAATTGGCCAGGCAGTTCCGATCGTGGGGCGGAACTAGTAGACGGGCGGTTCCGGTTCCTAAACCATTCAATCTCAGCCGAAAACCTCGCCGCTGGAAAGTCCGACGCCGGACCAGCCTGGCAGGCGGAATATCACAGTTTCGATTGGCTGCGCGATATACGCGCAGTCGGGACGGAAGCAGCCCGCATTCAGGCACGAACCTACCTGATAGACTGGATAGCGGCTAACCAGAAATGGCACCCCGTTAGCTGGCGGCCAGATGTCTTAGCTCGAAGGCTATCTAACTGGCTAACCCATGCGGAATTCGTCTCCGCCGGAACTGAAGAAGATTTTGCGGAGCCGTTTCTCGGCAGCATTGCCCGTCAGGCGCGGCACCTCAGACGCGCCGGCCGCTTCGTACCCAACGGTCTTGATAGGATTTTGGTTACCAAGGCATTAATCTACTTATCGCTCTGCCTACCGAATAGTATTCGTTTTTTGCCGCGACAGTTAAAAAGTGTCGCGCGGATAAGTACGCAGCAAATACTACCCGACGGTGGACACATCGAACGAAGCCCCGTCGCGCAGATGCAAGCGATGCGCCACTTGATAGACATCCGTTCGGTGCTCAATTTATCGCTGATCGACATACCGGAGGCTTTACACCGAGCCATCGAACGAGCCGCACCGATGCTGCGGTTGTTTCGCCATGGCGATGGCGGCTTAGCTTTGTTCAATGGTAGTACAGAGGGTGAGCCATGGCTGATCGACGTTGTTCTCTCGAAATCAGAGGTGTCACAAAGGCCTATCACTTCTGCACCAAACACCGGTTTTGAACGCATCGCCGCAAAGCGGACGTTGGTGATCTCCGACAGCGGCGCCCCCTCAACAGTGGGTGTGGGGGCCCATGCTGGGGTATTGAGCTTTGAAATGAGTGTGGGAAAGCAGCGTGTAATCGTCAATTGCGGCGCTTACGTTGGACGCGACAAGACTTGGCTAACTGCGCAACGCGCTACCGCCGCACACTCTACGCTAGTCGTCGAAGACCGTAACTCAGCCGAAATCCATGGAGACGGCACGATTGATGCCAAGGGTATTTCAGTCACAAGGGAACGTCTCGAAGGAGGCAGCAACACATGGATAGACATGTCCCATGACGGTTATACCGCTGCCTTTGATATCGTTCATCGGCGACGCATCTACGTCGACGCCTCGGGCTCAGATATCCGAGGGGAAGATAGGCTAGATGGATCGGGCGATCACAAGTTTTCCATCCGCTTTCACCTACACCCAGCGATCAAGGCGTCCCTATTGAAAGATGGGGCATCTGTTTTGTTAAGATTGCCGGACAAATCAGGCTGGCGCATGCGCTGTTCTGGTGGGATTGCAACTTTACAGGAGAGTATCTACCTCGGTGACGGGCAGGACACTAAACGAACTGAACAGATCGTAATCGCTGGAGCTTCGAAGCAGGGCTCTGCCAAGGTCAAATGGGCACTTACAAAGTTTGGCGGAAAATAGACGGCTGCCTGATCCTAAAGCTGCCAACGGCGATAGCCCGCTGGCAGGGTGGTCGTGCGCCACATACCCTTCACGTCGGCGATGACGGCATCATCGACGAGGATTTTTGCAAAATCTGTGTCGCCGTAGGCGGCGTATTCATGATGCGCGACCGCGCCAATCACACAATGATAGCCAGACGCGTCATCAAGGGACGGAAGCAAATCAACATTGTATTCGTGCTTGGCCTCCGAAACGTCGGCAAAACAATCGTGGACGTCTACCTCGAACCCACTCAACTTTAGCGCCGCGACGATATCTATCACGCGCGAATTCCTCAAATCGGGAACATTTTCCTTGAAAGTCAGGCCGAGAACCAAAATACGGGCGCCGGCTCCCCGACCCTGCTGGGCAAGCTCTGAAGCAACACACTCGGCGACATATGGGCCCATGGCGTCGTTTATCCGCCTCCCGGCCAGGACTATTTCTGGATGGTGGCCGACAGCGACCGCTGCGTGGGCAAGATAAAATGGATCGACGCCGATGCAATGACCACCGACTAAGCCGGGACGGAAATTAAGAAAATTCCATTTTGTGCCTGCAGCCTCCAGAACGTCGTGGACGGAAATACCCATTTTGTGAAATATGGTCGCCACTTCATTGATGAACGCTATATTGATATCTCGTTGGGCATTCTCGATGACCTTGGCCGCCTCAGCCGTCTTAATATCCTCCGCCCGGAAGACACCTCCGGAAGTAACTTCGCCATAAATTTCACAGAGGTATTCAGTAACTTCGGGCGTTTGCCCCGCGACCACTTTAGCAAGCCGGTCGACGGTATGTTCACGGTCGCCCGGATTGACGCGTTCCGGTGAATAGCCAAGAAAAAAGTCTTTGCCGCATTCCAGCCCGGATGCCTGCTCGAGAATGGGGCCGCACACGTCCTCAGTCACGCCCGGATAAACCGTGCTTTCGTAGACTACGATAGCACCCTTCAGCATGACTTCCCCCACCGTCATACTAGCGGAGCGGACAGCGCCCAGATCTGGCTGATTATTAGCAGTTACCGGCGTGGGGACGGTGACGATATATATATTGGCGCCTTTGATGTCCTTTGTTTCGGCGGTATAAACGACCTTGCTTTTTCTAAGACGGTCTGGTGCGACTTCTTGGGTTCGGTCCTCTCCGCTCTGAAGCTCCGTCACTCTGTCGATTTCAATATCGAAACCAATTACCCGGTAGCTGCGCGCCAAGGCGACCGCCAATGGAAGGCCAACATAGCCGAGGCCGACGACAACTATTTTAGTATTATAATTCATTGGCTTTCGCCCATCTTAAAATTGCGTTCGTTTAAGTTGATCATCTGGAACTGTAAATAAAACAAGGGAAAAAACACCATACCAAGGCGGTGGTGTCAGGCTCCCAAAGATCGTAAGAATAACTTTCGTTTGCACGGTTGTGCACCTTTAATTTCGGTTTTAGGTTACGCCTGCTGGGCAGCCTCTTTATGGTGAAAGCCGTGCTAGAAAAACGTACTAAACTGGGATAAAAACGGCAGCTATTTAGAATAGCACCGATTGCGATTTCAACCAGCAATCAGCCAACGTAACTGATGGATGAGAACGAAAACGGGTTGGGCTGGCCACAAAACGTTGACGTTCAGGCTTTGAACGACTATTAGTTCGCACTATGAACAATCGATGTTGCCCAAGCGAGAAACGCTGGTATCTCACTAAAATGAAGCCGAATGCCGAGGCTAAAGCCATGGTTCACATGGAGCATCACGGTTTCAGGTTTACCAGCTGCTCGGCCGTCGGGTAAAAATTCACGTAAGTCTGGATATAATCACCTGTGTGCCCTAGTCGGAAACAGCCTTCCGTCCAGATTGAAAACGTTTGAAGTCTAGGTGGGACAAATCACCTAGACTGCGGTAGCATGGAAAATACTGGGTGATGATTAGATGCTCTATACGTCGGTATGGCCAAAACCCATTCTTGCCAGCCAATTGGCACAGATTTGCCGCTTTCTCCAATGAACATTCATGCTATGAAAGCCCCACATTAGCTTGAATATAAGAATGGTCAAATAAGGCAAAAGCGTCATGCGGCCTTCACTTTCACTTCTTTGGCTAGGGGTAAAGGTTACCGTATACCTGATCCTCGCCATGGTCTCCACGGATCTCGTGGTTGTGGCGTATCAGCAGTTTTAGGATGCAGAGTTTGTTTGTCGGCAGGGTCTTTATCCTCGTTTCCTCTATCTTGGTTGCTCTCGCATTGCTAGAAGTTGTATTCCGCCTTTTCGTTTTCCCCGATTGGCGTATTGTTTCTAGGATTCGTTTCGAACCTCACCCGATCTACAACACCTTTCAAAAACCCAACCTAGAAATCCGTCGCTATAATCCTCCTAACTACAATGTCGTAAACCGAACTAATTCGAGAGGATTTCGTGACCGCGAGCTGGGTTTTGAGAATGATCTCAGAGGCCTCTGGATTGCAGGGATGTCAAATTCCTACGGGGGTTTCATTGAAGACAATGAGATCTTTGCCAGACTTCTGGAAACAAATTACGGCCACCACAACGCATTGTTAGCCTCCGAGGGACATGTGCTGCCAAACCAGGTGGCAGTCATGCGTCATCTTAACCAACAAGGATATCGCCCCTCTATGGTGATCCTTGAGCTCAGTCTAAATCACGTTCTGCGCGGTTATACTAACGGGGCCGCGGATCTGGCAAAGCCGCTCTTTGTACCCGACGCCGGCGCAACCAAGTATAGCGGGGCGCGAGCCAGTGAGGATCTGGCGCATCGCGTGAAATCCTTGTGGAGCAGACTACTGAGTATCGATTTTGTTGGAATTAAGCTACGGCTGATCAACAATAGTGGATTTTATGCCTGGGCTAAGGTGGGGGTAAATGCGGTTCCTTTTCTCCGAAAATATACTCTGCGGTTAGGGCTGAGGGCTGACCCTGCACTTTCGGACAATATTCCGATCTCAATGCTTTCTGCTGGACACCGACCGGAACGGGATCGACTGGTCCGCGAGCTGGCGGACTATACAGCAAAGATTGCGGTCTGGGTGCGCCAGGCACTTGGCGCAGATTTTGGAGTGGTCTTGCTGCCGAGCAAACATCACATGAATCCAGACTGGTTTGCCCGGTATCTTGCTGCCAACGGACGTAACGGCGAAAATCTATATGCGGCCGCACCTTATCGGGCGCTCAAGATTGCCCTCGTTAATCGCGACATTCCAGTTCTCAGCATGGCAGAGCCCCTAATAGAATCTGGCGTTTTTTTGAATTTTCCAGATGACGGGCACATCAATAAGGGCGGGCACGCGATTATCGCCCAACAACTTGCCGCCTGGCTCAGAGACCGTTTCGGACGAGCGCCAGCGAATGTTCGCTAATCTCGAACCAATTTCCGTCGATAGCGTAACCTTCTTCGCGCTGGCAGGGGGTTTAGCGGTTATAGCGTGGTGGCGCGGCCAGCGCTTTTTTCTGCCCGCCCTTGCGGCCGCAGGGGTGGTGCTGATACTCAGCTGGCTGGACTGGAAAGACCTGCTTGCTATGGCGCTATTCTTGCCTGTGCCGTATTTCGCGGCGCGGCGATTATGGGGGCGCAAGCACTCTGATGCGGGCACCGCTATTGCCGCGGTGATCGTATGGCAAGTAATTTTGTTCCTAATTATCAAGCGGTATTCGTGGTTTGATGTACTGGGCTGGCTCGACAATCCAGTAACCGTGATCGGTGTCTCCTACATCCTTTTCCGCCAAATACATTTGGTCGTTGATTCGCGGTTTTTGGGCCACCTGCCATTTAGCGCGCTACGCTATATAGGATATATTCTATTACCATGGACTATAATCGCCGGACCCATTCAGCGATACGATACGTTTTGTGTTGGACTTGATCAGGTAGGACGCCCGAAAAGCGATCAGCTTCTTGTGGCTGCTCACCGAATTATCAACGGTCTATTGCTTGCTTTCGTAGTCGCACCAATTTTTTTGGAACCATCAAGTGTCTCTAACCTAACGCATGCGAATGCCACCTGGGTGGATTTCCTAGTCGTCTTCTACGGTTTTCCCACCTACTTGTATTTAAATTTTTCCGGTTACACTTCGATAATGATCGGCGCATCCCACCTTTGCGGGTATACGACCCTGCCAGAAAATTTCAATCATCCTTACCTTGCGGTTAATACAAGAGATTTCTGGAACCGTTGGCACATTTCATTCGGCGCCTGGATCAAAATATATGTTTTTACACCGGTATGCGCGTATCTGATGAAAGCAACTACCCCGAGATATCACTGGATAATGATGTTGGTCGCCGTACTAGTCGCTTTTTACGTGGTAGGCATTTGGCACGGCACCACGATTAATTATTTGATCTTCGGTGTTTTACAGGGCGTTGGTGTGGTCATATCAGCGCTGTTCGAACATATGCGTAAGCATGCTTGGGGGGCTAATCGCTCTCGGGAATTCAACGAAGTGCTTTGGTTCCGCGCGGCCTCAACGCTTGTTACGCTGCATTTCACATGCTTCAGCTTCATGCTGCTCAATGACCACCCTGATCGCCTTGTCGAGGGGATTCGGGCATTCTTCGGCTGATGCATCTGTTGCTAGGACATACTCATTCACAAACTTCGGGTTTGTATAGGTTCCTCCAAACGGGCAAAATCAGTCATGGAACTTTCGGCCAATCGACAGCGACCAGCCCTACCGTAAGGACTATGAATGTCGAGTACTGATTTTCGCATCGAGCCCGAACTCGAAATCCCAGAATTCTTAGTAAAAGAGATATCCGCTAAACTTGCTTATGTGGATGACACGATTTCCGGCGCGACGGTTTCGGCCGGCGCGGACGGGATTATCCTTCACCTGACAGATTCTCCGGACGAAACCAAGGCCGCCCATCTGATCAAAAACGCCAATATCATCGTGTCCTCTCTGGTAAAGGGAGCGTTCGAGCCGCACCTCCGTGTTGTCACGGACAAAACGGACCGGCCGGTTCCCTACGCTCTCGACCCGATGGAGACGCTGTCTGCAAGCCGGGAGGTTGTCGTTGAGGGCAACGGGTACTACACGATTGGACCAATGCTGGCGGGGCTTCTAGACTATTTTGAGGACCGCTATCAAGCCGTCGCCGTGGACATGGGCGCCCGGCCATATCGTTTCCCGGCGCTGATCTCGCCCGGTTACCTAGAAAAAGTTAAGTACTTCAGCAATTTTCCGCAGTCGCTTTCGTTCGTGACGCATCTGCAGGAAGATCTGGCGGCAATCCGCCGGTTTGCGGAAGAGGCCACAACCATCGGTGGGCGCATCCGCACAGATGAAACGGCCTTTGCAAAGGTTCAAGCGATGCTATCGCCTACCGTGTGTCACCATCTTTATATGTCGCTTGCCGACTCAACCGTTCCGGAAGATGGCATCGTTGCGACGGCAATGGGCAATTGCTTTCGGTACGAATCGTCCAATATGGCGTCGCTGGAACGGCTCTGGAACTTTACAATGCGGGAGATCATCTTTGTCGGTTCGGAGCAATTTGTGCAGGATGGGCTCGACCGGGCCCGCGAGAAGATGAATGCCATTCTCGACGAAATGGAGATGTCCTACCGGATTGAAACGGCAAGCGACCCGTTCTTTATCGGAAGCTACCGGGATCAAGCAGCCTATCAGAATGCCTTCGAGCTCAAGCTCGAGGTTCGTATGACGCTTCCCTACAAGAAAGACACGCTAGCCGGTGGATCATATAATCGGCACCGTGATTTTTTCGGCCGCAGCCTAAATATCATGCTGCCGGATAACGAATACGCCGAGACCGGCTGTGTCGGCTTCGGCTGTGAGCGCCTTGCCTTTTCGTTTGTCGCCCAGCACGGGCCAGACCCCAGTAACTGGCCGGCGCCGGTGCGGGATTATGTCTCCGACGCAGCAGCAAAATGGCACTCCAAAGACCGGCCGTCATTCGACGGGCCGCCCCGGTTTTAGATGTCGGGGCCACCTGCCAGAGCCTGCAACGGCCGCCTTATAAGTCTTGAGTTTCACCTTCCGGGGGAACCGATCCCGGTCGGCGGGCTCTATATGGACGACGAAATGCGTGAGAAACTACAAGGGACAGGGCAGGAATTCACCTTCGGTTCGGATGAGGACTCAACGGCGATGTCTGTCAGGGCGGCCTGCGCTGCGCTCGATGCCGCTGGCATTCCGGCGGAAGATATCGGGCTCGTTATTTCAGCACCGACCCTGATCACGTCCTATGGTTTGGAAATCCCCGCGATTGCGCTGCGTGCGGAACTTGGACTGGAAAACGCGGAATGCCTTAACGTGGCGCAGGGCTGCGTCGGGTTTCTGTCGGGGCTACAACTGGCATGCAGCTATCTGGCGGCTGAAAATGGCCCGGCAAATGTACTCGTCGTGACTGCCTGCAAGGCTTCTAGCCTTATGGACAACTTTAATCACGGTTCGTTCTTCTGGGCAGACGCAGCGGCGGCGGCGATCGTTTCCGCGGGTGAGGGGTCTGGCCTGCATTTATGCGCGTACGGCGAACGTAGCTCCAGCCAGGACTGGGACGCGATGCGGTTGCACCACGGCGATGCCCGTCGCTATGCGGATGCGTTGCCCGCGCTGGATCTGAAACTGGTGGTGGACTTCGCCGACCAGCGCGCTCAGATGGATTACATTGTCGGCGAGCGAGCACGATGCGATGGATTGATTTCCGCTTTACTGGAGGCCGGCGGTCTTGCGGCGGACGACATCGATGCTGTATTCCTGCCCTCAATCGGCGCCAACCGGGTGCCACATCTGTTAGGTGCGCAGAAGGATTTGCGGACCCGGGTGAAAACGGATTTTCGATACGCCCACATGGGAGGCGTTGATGCGTTATTTTTTCTCGACCTGTATTTACGGGCCGAAGCACCACCTAGCACCGCACACTTCATAGTGATGACACCGGCTTATACGGCGCAATGGGGCGGCCTACTCTTGGACTACCGGCCCTGATCCGAACTGAGGTTCACTGCGGCGCCTATACCGCGTCAGGCGGAGAGCTTTTCCGCGATCAAATCGACGAGCTGGCCCAAATTTTCGAACTGGGCAATTTCCGGGGTGGCGAATTTGACGTCGAATGCCTGTTCAACACCCAGAACGATCCGGATATGACTAAAGCTGTCCCATTCGTCTACATCCTTTGCCGTCAGTTGAGGGGTCACCTCGATACGTTCGTTTTCAAGCACTTCGTGAAGGACGGATGTTATCTTTTCGTAGATTTCAGACTTTTGCATGGACGGTTTCCTGATCAGGACGGTGGCGGATCACGGACAAATTTATGTGAGATTGCCGGGTTGGACAACCGGGCAGAGCCGTCGAATCAGTGCGCGGTTTACGATAGTCTTTTGAAGGCGTATCCCTCAGCGATTACCTTGGCAAAATGCTCCGGAGCATCCTCGGTTGATTAATCAGTTGAAAATGTTTTTCCGCATTCTTCCGCCGACCACGTCCCGGCGGCGTATTTTCTTTGTCTTTCTGTTTATCCTAGCAAGTTCTTGGCTTGAGGCGCTCGGTGTGGGGATTATTTTTCCGCTCGTTAAAGTTATTGCCGAACCAGAAAGCGTTCAAACAGTGGGGCTTCTGTCGACGATACATCAGGCACTCGGCAAACCCGACCATGGGACGTTCCTGCAGATGCTAACAGCAGGCGTCCTGATGGTGTTCGTTGTGAAGAATGCCTTTTTTCTATTCATGATGAATTACAGCCTCCGCATCGTGAAAGAAAGCGAGGCGTCGCTGTGTGCGGAACTTCTACAGGGATACCTGGATGCGCCCTGGGCGGATCATGTCGAACGGAATTCAGGCAATCTCATCCACAGTATCCTGCTGGCACCACGGCAGATCCACGTAAGCGTTCTCTGGCCGGCAATTGAGGTCGTTGTCGAGATTTTCACGCTGATTATGATTGGCATTCTGTTATTTATCGCCGACCCGACAATGACCTTTGCTGCCGCTTCGTTTGTGCTGGCAGCGCTGCTCGTTTTTCTTCGCTTTATCCCGCCCCGCAAGGCGGTCCTTGGGGCAGAGACCGTTCGCATCGGCAAGCTGTCTCTCGTATCCATCCAGCAGGCCCTGGGTGGGGTCAAAGAAGCCAAGGTACTAGGTCGCGAACGGTTCTTCTGGAAAATCTTTGCGACGCAGGCGGATAGACGCGCGGTAGTTGAGCGGCATCAGAAGCTGTTTCAGACTGTGGCCCGCCCTATCGCTGAGACGGTACTGATGGCCGGTATGCTGACCGCTATTCTTTTAGTCCTTTCGGCGGATAGGCCGGCCTCCGATATCATTGCCACCCTCAGTCTGTTCGCGGTGGCAGCGATCCGCCTGCTCACGTCCTTTAACAGGATGGCGTCCGGCATCGCCGTCATTCGAAATTCTTTGCCAATGGTCGACGAGGTTTACGACGACGTGATGACCTATCGCGCCGCAGGTGTGCCGCGAGAACCCTTCAATCGAGGGGATCCTCTGCCGATCCGCAAAGAGCTCATTCTCGATAAGGTCGGTTTCTCCTATCCGAGACGGGAAGAAGAGATCCTAAAAGATATCTCGCTGACCATCCGGCGTGGGGAATCCGTGGCGCTGGTAGGGAGTTCCGGCGCCGGGAAGACTACACTGGCGGATATCATTCTGGGTTTGCTCGATCCCAAGGACGGCCGTATTTTGATCGACGGCGCCGACGCTACCGAGCGGCGGACAAAACACCAGAACCTCTTCGGATACGTTCCGCAATCGATCTATCTAATCGACGACGACCTGCGGGCAAATATCGCTTTCGGTGTGGAGCCCGAACAGATCGACGATCAGGCTCTCGCCGAGGCGGTGTCGCTTGCCTGTATCGAGGATTTAGTCGACCGTCTTCCGGACGGGCTGAATACAATCATCGGTGAAGCCGGCGTACGCCTGTCGGGCGGTGAACGCCAAAGGCTTGGGATTGCGCGCGCACTTTACCACAAACCAGACTTCATTGTATTCGACGAAGCAACATCGGCGCTCGATAATGTGACGGAGCGTAAGTTCTCCCAAGCCTTGCGCGATCTTCACGGGCAGCGCACCGTAATATTCATCGCACACCGACTGTCGACCATCGAGCATTGCGACAAGATTGTCTATCTGGAAAAGGGCATGATGATCGGCCTCGGGACCTATGCCGAACTCATGGAAAATTGCGCGCCTTTCCGCCGCATGGCGACGGCGCCACAAGTCGAAACAAGGGGCGAAAGAGCGGGCGATGATTAGTCATTTCGCTCCTTTTCCCGTCAGCGGCCCGGCGGTCTAGATGGCTGGCATTTGGTCAGTTCTGAAATATCTCCAACCGGACAAAGGATACGGTAAGCTTAGCTTTGCGCATCCCTATTGTCCGCTCGAGACGATTGCGGACGCAACAGGCGGCATGGCGGCAAAAGAACTAATTGCCAGATCCCACGCCATTGCAAGCATCGCGAAGGCAGTATCGCGGCTCATCGAGGATGAAGAAGAAGGCATGCGTGCGCTTGCAAAAGCCTTGCACATCCTCATCGAGGACCGGATGCGGCTGATGGCCGTAACAGTCGATAGTCCTACAAAATTGGGCTATGGCACGATTAGACCCGATCCCGGTCCCTATCCGCTTGATCGATACTGTGCAGAGACACTCGATCGGGCGGCGCCAGAATTTGGGGTAATCAGGGGTCTGTGCGCCACCGGGTGGCAGCTCGACCCGTCATTTAACGCCCGATTAAAAATTCGTATCAAAATTCTGGCGGCCGCAGCCTTGGTATCTGCAAGATCGTTCTTCATCCCCCTACGCCGAGGCGTGCGGAAAGTAACGCCAATTGAAACGGGGGCGTTGCTGGAGAATTTCGTCGCTCCGGAGCTATTAGAAGCGTTGGCGGATGCTTCATCCGCTGCTGGCTATAACGATCCCGACCAGTACACCGTTCTGGTGGAGCGTGATAACGCATTGCCGTCGCACGGGTTTCGCTTCATTCAGCCGGGTAAATTGAGGGTGCCTGTTGCTTCCTGGTGCGCAAAGGTCATGATCCCCACGTGGCGATTTTCTATACAGATGGCGGGGCATGCAATAACCGGCAACAAAGAAACATGTTGCGCGGCGTTCGAGGCGTTGCGTATCGCCGCCGCAGCGCTCACGGTTTGGCCGAAGGCGTATAATTTCCGGAGCCGGACAGTGGCCGACAACACCGAGTACCTGCCAGTCTCAGCTATAAAGGGGGCACTGTTCCGGAAATTCGGTGCCAAGTTTGTACGCTGGCCGGGCACCGAAATCGACACGTTCGGCTCTTTACTGGCGAATTCCGCCCATGATCATTTCATTTCCGGCGGCCATTATCAGTCCGCGACGTTTTCGACCGATTGGCGTGCGCCGGAGCATGGACGAACGATCGGCGTGATTCAGGCGGATAAACGTCTGGCGAACCCCCAGCTGGTCGACCCTGACCTGCGGCGCCGGCTTGAGGAACTGCATCGTGACCGGAAGATGCTGGTCTACTTCGGCTCCGGAACAGAGACAAATATGGCCCCTTTTATCGCATCGGTGTTCCGCGCTGTAATGGAGGTTTTCCAGCAGAGCGACGGCTGGTTTTTAGTCATCAAATCCAAGCGCTATACGACGTTCATGGACCTGATTAGATCGATGTCGGATTTTCCCAAATGGGTTAGCGATGAGCGGATTGTTATTATCGACTACCCGCCCGAGCCTACCGACGAGATCTGCCCCACCGGATGGTTGGCTGCGCAGATGGATCTCGGGACCGGTTATTTCGGTAGCACGCTGGCCGAGTGCACAGGCCGCGGTTATCCATACTGCACGCATCTGCCGGTGATATACGACACCCCTTTCATGAATAAGCTTACACAGCATGGGGTGGTTGTCCGCGATCCCGACGGGTTTAAGTCGCGTCTGGCATCTGCCCTCGCGGGCGACGTGCCGTGCATTCCGCAGGACTGGGGAAGTTGGGCATTTGATCCTTATCAGGACGACCGACCGCTTGAACGATTAGCGGCCTTACTGATGGATAAGGCGCAACCGATTCGTTGATTCTGATAGGATTGCTCTTTTCAAAACCCGATGAAGTTCGGTCCTACAACATGGTGAGGCTATGGGAACCCGCGACCTGAAAGACGGCTATATTCTATCAACCAGAGATGGTAATAGCTGGCAGACCTTCATCGAAGCGACCCTGACAAGAAACGGGTGCGAAGACGCTTATCTCTCTACCGCATGCCGTGTCGAATTTCTGAACGGGCAGCATCCAATCTTTGGCCATCGCTTTGCCGATGTCCGGGTCATCAAGGGCTGGGAGCAAAACCACTTCATGCGCCTTGGCGCTGGCATCCATCACCCATTCCGTCCGGCTCTGTCCCGTGAATTGCACAACGTCTGCATTGACGACCAGGTCGCCGTAAAGGTGGTAGCCCGACTCCGCGATACGAAAATTTGGTCTCCTACCGAGTTACATACTGAGCTCGGCTCAGGTCCGCCGGACAACTGGTTTTTCATGCGCATCAGCTACCGTGAGGGCGGGCACGCCTACGAGATGGTGTGTCCCTGCCGATACACAAATTTTTCCACCCCTCAGCATGAAGGGGACGACTATCTTCAACCTATTTCGGGACCAGTGTTATTCGAGGACGCGAAGGGTTTTCATATTGCATATGTAGCGGCCCATGTGAAAATGGACGGCAGTGTCGTCGCCGAGGTTATCAAATGTGTGCCGACATATATTTTTGATGTTAAATCAGGCGTAGGAGGCGTGTCGATATGGGCGCTTCGCACTCTCTTCGCTCCCTTCAGAAACTGGTTGCTGACTGACGAGTATACCCAGGTGGTCAACATTGACGCCGATGTAAAGTTTTTCTCGTATGTTTAGAATACCGACGCGAGGCATAGTTTGCCTATTTCGTCAGCAACGGAGTAGTCCGTCATGTTTTGGAGAACCACGTGAAAAATAAGGTGGTTGACGGCAAGATACTTGCCGATGAACGGATATATCAGCCTGAGCTAAATATCGAACGGCCGAAAGAAATTTTCGTTTTTGTAGGCGACAGGATTTCCGCGCTGGATGTCGGCGAACATTCGGAGATCATTGATGTCGGCTGTGCATCGGGATCCTTTCTTCACTATCTCAGAGGAAGATTTCCGTCGGCAGGTTTGGCCGGCACCGATGTTTCCGATGTGCTGGTCTCCCGCGCACAGGCGCTCATCCCGGACGGTAGGTTTTTTGCCGCCACGCTCGATCAGGAAGATGCACTCCCGAAGACGCGTTACGACGTTACATGCAGTATCGGGGTAATGTGTTATTTTGATGACATCACACTGCCGCTTAAAAACCTAGTTTCGAGTGTCAAGGCGGGCGGCACTGCGATTATCAGCACGATGATAAATTCCGATCCCATCGATATTGTGGCGCGGCATCGACGCAGCGCGCCCGACGGCCAAGGAGAATGGGAGATCGGATGGAACATTTTTTCGCAACAAACCTACAACCATACCCTGCAGAGTTTTGGCGATCATGTCAGTTGGCGATGGCACCCTGTAGATATGCCGTTCGCGCTGGAGAAGAAAGAGGACCCAATGCGGTCGTGGACAATTGAAACAGAAGAAAAAAGGTTCCAACTAGTGAATGGTGCGAGCCAGTTAATCAACATGCAGGTGCTTGAAATCCTCGTCGAGAAATCAGCTGCTTGATGATGTCTGAAAATAAGCCAATTTCATCATTGCGTATGCGGTGGTTAAGTCTAGGCGTCATATTTAAATGAGCGGGCCGGGCGCGTATATCATCGTTCAGGCCCGGATGGGATCATCTCGGTTTCCAGGAAAAACAATGGCCGAGATCGCGGGAAAACCGACCCTGTGGTATTTGTTTCGGCAACTTTCTTTTTGCAAAACAATTGACGGGATCGTTCTTGCAACTACGGACAACAAAAAGGATGACGCTCTCGCAACATATGGGAAAGATAAAGGATGGAATGTCTTTCGCGGCAGCGAATCCGACGTTCTCGGGCGCTATTACAACGCAGCTCTTCAACTAAATCCATCCCCGCTAACGGCGATCGTGCGTCTGACCGGGGACGATATACTGACCGACCCCCTACTGATTGACGGGCTAGTTTCAGCTTATAAGTCCATGCCCGATCGTTTAGGCCTCGTGACCACCGATCAGTCTAATCGTCTGCCATATGGCGCCCAGATCGAAATTTGCAGCTTCGCTGCGTTAGCCGAAGCACATGCGAACGCGACAAGCGCCCATGAGCGCGAACATGTCTTTCCATATATCCGCGCCCGCGACGAACAGTTTCCCGTTTTGGAACTTAAAGCACCTGAAGGACTGCCTTTGATGTCTCTCTCGATTGACCACCCCACCGATCTTGAGAAAATTCGGCAACTTATAAAAGAAATGAATATGAATACTAAGCCACCCTACCATTTGCACGATGTACTGCGGGCTATAGAAGTGCTG
>JAYYZV010000157.1:0-4474 GCA_036339975.1 Pseudomonadota bacterium
GCATCATCCAGACGCTTGGCTCGACCCAGATCGGCAGCATCGACCAGATCGTCATGCATATCTGTTTCTATCATGCTCTCGATCTGTTCCTCGGTCTCATCAGACAGCTTGTAGCCGTCCGGACCGAACAGCTTGATGCCATTATCATGAAACGGGTTATGCGATGCCGAAATCATCACCCCCAAATCTGCCCGGAGGCTGCGGGTAAGCATCGCCACCGCCGGCGTCGGCATTGGCCCAACGAAGGTCACATCCATACCCATGGAAACAAATCCCGCAGCCAGCGCCGGTTCAAGCATATAGCCGGATAGCCGAGTGTCCTTTCCGATTACGACTGAATGGCGATGCGCGCCGCGGGTGAATATACACCCTGCCGCCATGCCAACCCGAAGGGCGACCCCAGCCGTCATCGGATCTGTATTCGCTGTTCCACGAATGCCATCTGTGCCGAAATAATTGCGCACCATCTAATACTGCTCTGCTCACTCCTATACACCGATATTATTTTCTTACCGGCGAGTTCAAAAATATATAGCAACAAGTTGTCCGAAATTCATCCGTTGTCGTACTGCGCCTCCCAGACAGAGAGGGCCTGCCTTATCTCAGCTACATCGTGGACACGGTGAATTTGTACACCGCGCGATAGCGCGATCGCCGTCGCCGCAAGCGTTCCGGGCAATCTTTCCTTAGGTGTTTCCACATCGGCAATTCTTCCAATAAAGCTCTTCCGCGATACACCAACCGCGACAGCACAGCCTAAGCCATGGAACATACCCATGCGGTTAAGAATTTCCATGTTGTGTTTATCAGCCTTCCCAAACCCGATACCGGGATCGATAGCAATCCTATCACGTGACATCCCGTATTCTAGACAGGCATCGATGCGAGCCTTTAGCCAATGATAAATATCTATGGATGCAAGCCCATAGCAAGGATTGTCTTGCATGCTTTCCGGTTTGCCCTGCATGTGCATTAGGATTACAGAGGCGCCGGTCTCAGCGACGGTCCGCAGGGCGGCCCGATCATAGGTAAACGCCGTGATGTCGTTGATAATTGTGGCGCCGGCAGCAATTGCAGCACGCATTGTCTCTGCGTGCCGTGTATCGACGGATACGGTTATGCCAGCAGCCGCGGTTGCCTCGACGACAGGCAGGATTCGATCACACTCTTCCTGTACGCCAACCGGTACAGCCCCTGGGCGTGTCGATTCCCCCCCAATGTCCAGTATTTCCGCACCTGCCTGGATCAGGTCCGCCGCCCAGGCAATTGCCTTAGCAGCGTCCATGTGTTCGTTGCCATCAGAGAAACTATCGGGAGTTACGTTGACCACACCCATAACCAATGGCTGCGAAAGACAATGTCCCGCAAAGGGTCCCCTAGCTCCATTCAGGCATGACAGACCAGTTCCGACATCATTTACCGGCGATAACCGTCGGTGGATCTCACCACTGTCTCCCGTTTCAAGTATTTCGCAATGTGTAAACGCGACCCGCCCACCAGCAAGGGAGGATGCCAACCCGCAGGATATCGCAGATTTTGCTGCATCACCTGACATTAACCCGACCGGATTAAGCACGGACCCCGGCCCAAAACGGCTTCGGTCGTTCCCGGGGCCGTATGAATCTTTTTTCACAAAAATGGCTCGTCAGAAAACCGCGACGACGTTAGGTGCCAGGCTGCGGTTCAGGCTCCATTCCGCCCGCCCCTTCATCGCGTTTCTTCTTACCGGATGTTGGTACCGAAGACTTCCTGCCCGAGCCACTGGGCGGATCATCCGACGTGGTCCGAACAATCTCTTCACCCCGCAAAAGAGCGTCGATATCATCTCCGGAGAGGTTTTCAAATTCTAGCAATGCTTGAGCTATCTTTTCTAAATCAACTCTCCGTTCGGTGAGTATCCTGCGCGCGCTCTTCTCAGCGTCTTCAATGAGGCCACGAACCTCGGAGTCGATCATATCAGCCGTTTGATCGGACATATTCTTTTGCTGAGTTACCGAATGTCCCAAAAAGACCTCCTCCTCATTGGCGGAATAACGGAGCGGCCCAAGTTTTTCCGAAAACCCGTACTCGGTAACCATACTACGCGCCAAGCTGGTCGCCTGTTGTATATCGTTACCGGCGCCAGTAGTGACATTTTCTTCTCCGAAGATTAGCTCCTCGGCAACGCGCCCACCAAACATCATAGCAAGCTTCGACGTCATTTCTATTTTAGTCATGGAGTATTTATCACGTTCCGGTAACGACATCGTCACACCGAGCGCGCGACCACGCGGGATTATAGTCACTTTATGTAAAGGGTCATGTTTGGGCACGGTAAGGGCAACCAGCGCGTGACCCGCCTCGTGATAGGCGGTCAGTTTCTTTTCATCCTCGGTCATAACCATGGATCGCCGTTCCGCGCCCATCATGACCTTGTCTTTGGCATCCTCGAACTCCGCCATAGTAACCAGACGTTTGTTTTTTCGAGCAGCTAGGAGAGCCGCCTCATTCACAAGATTGGCGAGATCCGCACCTGAGAAACCAGGGGTCCCGCGGGCGATAATCTTTGCGTCCACGTCCGGGGCTAGCGGCACCTCCTTCATGTGGACTTTTAGAATTTGTTCTCGGCCAAGCACGTCTGGGTTAGGCACGACGACCTGACGGTCGAAACGGCCTGGGCGCAGCAGCGCTGGGTCTAAGACGTCGGGACGGTTGGTAGCAGCGATCAGAATCACTCCTTCGTTGGCCTCGAAACCATCCATTTCCACCAATAGCTGGTTAAGTGTCTGTTCGCGTTCGTCATTGCCGCCGCCCAGACCCGCGCCTCGGTGGCGACCCACGGCGTCGATTTCGTCGATGAAGACAATGCAGGGGGCGTTCTTTTTGCCCTGCTCGAACATATCGCGCACACGGCTGGCGCCGACACCAACGAACATCTCTACAAAGTCCGAACCCGAAATCGTAAAAAACGGAACATTGGCTTCACCAGCGATCGCACGAGCGAGCAGGGTTTTCCCGGTGCCCGGGGGACCGACCAATAGAACGCCCTTCGGAATTTTGCCGCCGAGGCGTTGGAATTTTTGGGGGTCGCGCAGGAATTCTACAACCTCTTCCAATTCCTGCTTAGCTTCTTCGATACCGGCAACGTCCTCGAACGTTACGCGTCCGGCACGCTCCGTCAAAAGTCGCGCCTTCGACTTACCGAACCCCATAGCTTTCCCGCCACCACTTTGCATCTGACGCATGAAGAAGATCCAGACACCGATTAGTAGGAGCATAGGGAACCAAGAAATAAGAATGTTCAACAGTGACGGCGAGCCGTCATCAGCCGGCGCCGCATTAACAATAACGCCAGTCTTGTCAAGCTTGTCGATCAAATTCGGATCATTTGGCGCGTAGGTTGAGAACGAACGGCCGTCTTTACGCACGCCGGTGATCGAGCGCCCCCTAATCGTGACTTTATCGATCTGCCCCCCCTGCACGTCAGCGAGGAATGTTGAATACGGCATTCCTGAGTCGGCGTTTTGGCTGGATGGTTGCTGGAACAGGTTGAACAATGCAAACAGCAGCAAAAGAATAATCACCCAGAGCGCAATGTTTTTACCAAAGTTATTCAATGTTCCTGTACCTCAAAAAAAACAGCAGGTTGCGATTGTAGTTCTGACCCGTCATGCAATCGTTGCTAACGCGTACATCATACATAATACGCCCCAACGGTTAAGCAACCCAAAACGGTGGGCCCGAAATCGGCGAACGGGTCCTGCATACCGCATTTTCAATAATGTTTTCAAGAATTTGCGAAGAACGGAAGCCAAGGTGCCAAACCTCAAGAATAGCTCCGCCGCGACGGACGGCGGGCAAGCCGTAACATACTCTACTCGGAATACACCGGTTATCCTCAGAAATCTTCGCAGCGATCGACTGCCAACCGTCGCGGCCGAGCGCCGATATTTTGGCACCGGGGGGCGCATTGGATCGCTTAAGGTCAATTAAGAACCGGTTGTCCCATACCGCGCGTGCCGAACGAGAAACCGCAATTTCTTCGGAAATGGTACCGTACTCCCGACAAAGAGAAATTTCGGTCTCAGAGATCGAAACAATGCAATTTCCCAATGTTCGTGTCCCGGTCCTATCTCGATCTATAAGGACCTCGAATAGCCTTGCGCTGCGAGCGCGCTTGGGCGCAAACTCGCGGCCGCCTATTTGTGTTATCAGCGCGGAAATCATAGCGGCGGCAATCACGGGGTCTGCGGCAAAGAGCCCTGCACGATCAACAACCGCATATCCCTCTGGATACAGCTCGACCACTTTATCGGCGAGGTCAGCGATCAATTTTTCTCGCATAGCCCGGAGCCGACCGAAGACCCGCGCCGTTCCCGCTATAGACTCGGGTCCAATGCCCTGTGCTTCCAGTTTCTCCAAAAGTTCACGTATCCGAACCCTTGTATAACGCCGATCAGCATTACCCGGGTCGTCGACCCAGGTCCGCCCCGCA
>JAYYZV010000158.1:0-5573 GCA_036339975.1 Pseudomonadota bacterium
CGCGGGCGGAAGATCGGCCACCACCGCGGTAATCGCGAATACCGTATTTTCGCCAGTAGGTGTAATCGGCGTGGCCAGGCCGAAACTTGTCTTTGATGGCGTGGTAATCCCTCGACCGGGCGTCTTGATTGCGGATCATAAGACCGAGCGCGGTGCCTGTTGTTTTCCCCTCGAATACACCCGATAGAATTTCGACTTTATCGGGTTCCTTGCGCTGTGTAACGAAGCGGGATGAACCCGGCTTGCGTTTGTCCAACCACGCCTGAATATCCGCATTGTCTAGCTTCAGACCTGGCGGCACGCCGTCTATTACACAGCCAATTGCCGGTCCATGGCTTTCACCCCATGTCGTAACGCGGAACAGGTAACCAAAACAGTTGTCGGTCATCAGTTATTTTTCCAAGACGACGGATATGTCCGGCGCGTCTGCTGCCTTCATGCCAACGACATGGTATCCGGAATCGACGTGATGGACCTCCCCAGTTACCCCGGTCGACAGGTCGGACAGCAAGTACAGTCCCGCGCCGCCGACTTCGTCTATGGTGACGTTGCGTTTCATCGGAGAATTGTATTCATTCCATTTCAGAATGTATCGGAAATCTCCGATACCGGAGGCTGCCAGCGTCTTAATTGGGCCGGCCGAAACGGCATTCACCCGTATTTTGTCGCCGCCTAGGTCAGCGGCAAGATATTTTACGCTTGCCTCCAACGCGGCCTTGGCAACGCCCATAACGTTGTAATGTGGCATGACGCGCTCCGCGCCCGCGTAGGTAAGTGTAAGAAGGCTGCCGCCGTTTACCATCATAGGCGCTGCACGCTGGCAAATAGCGGTGAAGGAATAACAGGAAATACTCATCGTGCGGGCGAAGTTTTCCGGACTTGTGTCTACGTAACGGCCTTTCAGTTCGTCCTTGTCGGAATATGCGATAGCGTGCACAACGAAATCGAGTTCGCCCCACTCGCTTTCCAAAGTTGTAAATACGTTGTTGACGCTATCGTTATCTGTGACGTCGCAAGGCAAGACGATCTGGGATCCCAGTGATTGGGCTAGCGGTCGCACGCGCTTTTCCAAGGCCTCACCCTGAAAAGTGAAGGCTATCTCGGCGCCGTGTTTGGCCAATGCCTTGCTTATTCCCCAAGCAATTGAGCGGTCGTTTGCAACCCCCATGACCAATCCGCGCTTACCATGCATCAACGCTACCGCGTCCGACATCCCAACCTCACAGTTTCATAACGCGGACCTCGCATAAACGCCGAGACCCAAACAGGTCTGCATCCTACACCATCGGTCCGACCCGTCAATTTACGCCTATTTTCGCCGGCTCTCTAGCCCATATAGCACATCTTGTATTTTTCTCCTTTGTCCAGAGATTTGATCGGTTTGCCGCTGGTCTATGCGCCGGCCGGCACCTCCGACCTAAACCGGACAGCTAACCCAAGGGAGCGGCAACGGATTGCGTCTATGCGCTTCAACCGGTATTCAACGGCTGTTGAAACGCTTCCCGCAGACAATGGGATGTATCAGGATGCATTGCGCGCGTTGTGACCGGTTCTGGTCAAATTAAAGCAGCGTCCGAACTTCGGGAATTAAAGGGCACGCTCATGGCTGGCGCAGATAATGATAATCCCATCACTCTATTTCAGTCTTGGCTCGACGAGGCGCACGAAACAGAACCAAGCGAACCGACTGCGATGACGCTAGCAACGGTTTCTGCCGATGGCGCACCCTCGGCGCGGATGGTGCTGCTCAAGGGTGCGGATGAGAGAGGTTTCGTCTTCTATACTAACACGGAAAGCCAAAAGGGAGTGGAACTGGACGCGACGGGTCAGGCCGCTTTGGTGTTTCACTGGAAATCTCTCCGTCGTCAGGTGCGTGTAACCGGCGCGACAGAACGTGTCGCCGATGCCGAGGCGGACACCTATTTCGCAACCCGCGCCCGCGGCAGTCAAATCGGCGCTTGGGCGTCAGACCAATCGCGACCGCTTGGAGGCCGGTTTGAGCTCGAGAAGCGTGTTGCACGCTTTGCTGCCAAGTTCGGTGCTGGGGAAGTACCTCGCCCGCCCCAATGGACCGGCTATCGGGTGATCCCCCGGGAGATGGAATTCTGGCAAGACAAGCGGTTCCGACTTCATGAACGTGTCCTATATCGTCGCCGAAAAGGCGGCAACTGGACGAGCGGTCGAATATTCCCGTAAGCGACTGGAGGTCTCACGGAGTATGCTCGAGTTCTTAGATTCTTCATTTATAGCTTAATCCTAGTGCGTCATGCCTTCTGGAAGGTCATTCGTGGCGATAATGACAATTGGCCCGGTATTGATTTATTGTTGGCTCGGGCCTTAAAGGAGTTGAACGGGGATTGACGCGCCGTCAACGCATCGGAGTTGATGCTTGAATATGATTTTTAAAACTCGCATTCTTGCCGAGCCAATAACGATATTTCCGGTATGGACGGGACATCACTGGCATGGAAGGCGTGGGAGGAAGATATGAGTTTCAGAACAATTTTAGTCCCCGTTAACTCACCCGAGGTGAGCAAGTCGACGCTGGAGACTGCGTTGCTAGTAGCGGAGCGCTGGTGCGCACATTTGGACGTGCTTCACGTCCGCGCCGATCCGCGAGGGCTTGTCCCTTACACGGGGGAGGGCATGGATGGTTCCATGATCGAGGAAATCATGGAGGTAACTGAGAGAGAAAGCGGAGATCGCGCAATCCAGACCAAAAAAATGTTTGACGCGTTTTGCGCAGAGAAAGGGCTGGTAATTAGTAATACCCCCTCGGCCGAGGCAGCAGTGACGGTTTCGTGGAATGAGGAAGCTGGACGTGAAGACGAAGTGGTCTCGCTAAAAGGGCGTCTTTACGATTTGGTCGTCGTGGGCCGTCCCATCGATGTTTCACCACTGCCGTCGCCGATCACGCTCGAAGCCGCACTGCACGACACTGGCCGGCCGATTCTTGTTGCTCCGCCAGAGGCACCGACTGATGCAGGTGGACATATTGCGATCGCTTGGGAGGCGAGCCCAGAGGCCGCGCGCACTATTGGGGTATCCATTCAGGCGCTGTCGTTAGCGCGCGAGGTCACCATTCTGGCTCCTCAGCTCTCACAACCGCTGCCGCTTCATCCGTCGGAGTTGGTCGACCGTTTGTTATGGCACGGCATAACCGGCAACGTTCGTGAATTCGCCGCTGGGGCAGGTGAGCTCGGGGCGGCGTTCCTGTCGCAAGCGGAGGCAGTCGGTGCCGATATGTTGGTCAAGGGAGCGTATTCTCAAAGCCGGTTGCGCCAGATGATTCTAGGTGGACGTACCCGCCATATCCTGAAACACACAACCATTCCGACGCTTCTGGCGAAGTAATGAATGCAGTGCAAGTCCTGAATGACTGAAAAACCACACACCCTCATTTTGACCGGCGCCAGCCGCGGAATTGGACATGCGACGGTAAAGAGATTCAGTGATGCCGGTTGGCGGATCATCACCTGTTCCCGCGACGATGTGCCTAAATCATGCCGGTATGACGTTAACTGGACGCACCATATTCCCACCGATCTTGGTGAAGAAGATGAACTGGCAGCGTTTGTGGAGCAGGCAAACGAGCTGATCGGAGATGGAGGGCTCTCGGCGCTGGTCAATAACGCTGCCGTGTCGCCGAAGACGCCCTACAAGGAAAGACTCGGTTGTCTCAACGGCGACGAGGATGCCTGGCGAGAGGTATTCGAGCTAAATTTTTTTGTACCGCTGAAGTTATGTCGTGGATTCGCGGCCGCTCTGCACCGTGGCAAAGGGGCGGTGGTCAATATTACCTCTATAGCCGGCCACCAGACGCACCCATTTGCCGGTTCAGCATATTCCGTTTCGAAGGCGGCCCTATCATCGCTAACAAGGGAATTGGCTGTAGAGTTTGCCGAGTTGGACGTGCGGGTAAACGCGGTGGCGCCGGGAGAAATCGAAACCGAAATGATTGGTCCAGAATACGAGTCACTCATCCCGCGTATCCCACTAAACAGATTGGGGTCGGCAGCCGAAGTCGCCGGGACGGTTCTACAACTCTGTAGCACCGATTTTGGCTACGTCACGGGGACAGAAGTTTTCGTTACTGGCGGCCAGCATTTACTTTAGATCAAAATGCCATTTGTATTTAAGCGATGGGATCGGGCACTAATCCGCCGAGTTGCGTCCGGCGGATTGACAACGGCACCTATTGCATAACTTAGCTTAAACGCCGCGAATGTCAGACGCGACAGTGCAGATCGCGAAGCCAGGTCAGCCGCTTTTCGGCCAGATCAATGTCATGCGACAGCCAATCCTGAAAAAATTGTTTTTCCGATTTTGGATCGCTCAGGTCGTTCAGCCGGGCAAGTTCTATTTCGCAGGCATCTATCAGTAGATCCACCTGATCCCGGCGCTCGTCCGCATCTAGAAGCGGCAGGAAACGCATTTTAAGGGCGATGACTAACTTAGACATATCCGTCAGTGGCGGACGCACCGTAGCCTTGAGCAGCGTCAGCAGGTTATCGCGCCCCTGTTTAGTCAGCGTGAGCAAAGCGTCCGATCCATCGTCGCTTGCATGGATTAAACCTTCATAGCGCAGGAGTTCGATCGATGGGCCCGTCAATTCCAGCGATGGGCCGGCTATCCGGCCGACGAACTGTCGAACGGCGTTTGCGAGACCTGAATAACTCATAGGCGCTTCCGACAGCATACCGAGTACGACAAGCCGGATTGTTTCTTTTGGAAGGAGCGAACTATCACTAAACATGGCGGTAACCTAGAACACCAGATGTATGCAGTCTACGCATTATGCGGCCGCCCGGATTGCAAGGCGCCCCCATATTTCCCGAAGAGATTTGACCAGATGCGACATGTCATCGTCGGTGTGCAGCGGTCCAGGCGTCAGACGCAAACGCTCAGTGCCTTTGGGTACTGTGGGATAGTTGATTGGCTGGACGTAGATGTGATGCCGGTCCATCAATTCGTCTGTAACCTGCTTGCAAAGAACGGGATCGCCGACAAGTATAGGAATGATGTGCGACTCAGATTCCATCACCGGCAGATTAGCTTCCCGCAGAAGTCTTTTCAGGGTTGCTGCTCGTTCCTGCTGTTCCTCCCGTTCTACACTGCTAGCCTTAAGGTGGCGGACGCTTGCGAGGGCGCCCGCGGCAACAGCAGGCGGCAATGCGGTGGTAAATATGAACCCAGACGCGTAGGAGCGAATGAAATCGATCATAGCTGCAGACCCCGCGATGTACCCACCAATCACACCAAATGCTTTGGCTAGCGTTCCTTGGATGACCGTGATCCTGTCCATCGCACCATCGCGCTCAGCAACACCCGCGCCCCTCCGGCCATACATTCCAACCGCGTGGACCTCATCCAGATAGGTCATGGCATTATATTTGTCGGCTAGATCGCAGATTGCACCGACCGGCGATATATCACCGTTCATCGAATAAACGGATTCGAAGACGATGACTTTGGGCCGGTGGATATCAATCGCCTGTAGCTTGCGTTCCAAGTCTTCCAGATTGTTGTGCGCGAAGATGACCTTCTCAGTCATGCTATGTCGAATGCCTGCG
>JAYYZV010000159.1:0-10827 GCA_036339975.1 Pseudomonadota bacterium
CGCGGGCGGAAGACGCTGTCCAAAAAACCGACGGTTAAACAACGGAGCCCTATAATATGGTCCCTACCGCAGATTCAGGCGCCAGCGCCACAGAACACGACTTCCATGGCCACAAGCATCCATATCATCTCGTCGACCCCAGCCCATGGCCATTTATAGGATCAATCTCGGCGTTCATTATGGCGATCGGGGCTGTGCTTTATATGCATGGCGAGATCAGTTGGCTTCTGATCCTAGGCACTGTCGCCGTAATGGGGACAATGGCCGGATGGTTCTGGGAAGTAATAAAAGAGGCCGAGTTTGGTGGCTATCACAATCCGGTAGTTCAGGTGGGTATGCGCTACGGCATGGCACTGTTCATTGCTTCAGAAGTTATGTTCTTTGTCGCCTGGTTTTGGGCCTACTTCAACGCTGCGTTGTTTCCTAGCGAACAGATTCAAGGCCAGTGGCCGCCGCCCGGCGTACAGACATTCGACACGTGGGATCTGCCTTTCCTTAATACCCTTATCCTCCTGATGTCGGGAATTACAGTGACCTGGGCGCATCACGCTTTGCGTGAAGGAAACCGCACGCATTTTATGCAGGGGCTTGCACTCACAATTTTCCTCGGAATTTGTTTTACCTGTGTGCAGGCTTTTGAATACAGCCATGCTGCGTTTGGTTTCAGCGACGGTATTTACCCGTCCACCTTTTATATGGCGACCGGTTTCCACGGCTTCCACGTTCTTGTCGGTACTATCTTCCTGATCGTTTGTTACTTTCGGGGACGCGCGGGTCACTTCAGTGCCGATCACCACTTTGGTTTTGAAGCCGCGGCCTGGTATTGGCATTTCGTCGACGTTGTGTGGCTATTTCTTTTTATCTGCATTTACTGGTGGGGTCGCTAAGATAGCCGTACTCTGCGGTGGCCGGCGATCAATGACTGCTCCAAGAAGTTGGCCGCCCCGATCGCCGTTATCGACAGACCTCGGGTGCAAGTGCCCAAGATGCGGCCAAGGGAAGCTACTCAAAAACCTACTCGATGTTCGCGACCGGTGCGAGCACTGCGACCTTGATCTAACACCGCACGATACCGGAGATGGGGCGACGGTTTTTGTTACCCTCGTGCTCGGCACGATCTTGGTGGGTCTCGCGATCTGGCTTGAAACTGTTTTTGAGCCGCCCAACTGGGTCCACTTTTGTGTATGGCTCCCCGTCATTAGCATTGGGTCCATCGCAATGCTCCGGCTATTCAAATCTATACTGATTGGTATGCACTTCAGAAATCTCCGACATAAGTATGAGAATCCTAATGACGCCTAGGCTGGTCTCGATCCGGCTTAATTTCTGGATGACGTTATGTGCCCTGCCAGCGTTGACACTGTTGATAGGTTTGGGCGTATGGCAGCTTCAGAGATTGGAATGGAAGCAAGCTATAATTGCTGAACGGGCGGCCCGTGGCGCGATGCCGGTAATCGTAATTTCCCAAGTGCCAGATGATGGATGGCAGGCCTTAGAACACCGGCGCGTGGTTCTGCGCGGCCGGTATCTTCACGACCGAGAAATGCTTATCTGGAACAGGGTGCGCCATGGGCAATCTGGTTTCGATCTGATAACCCCAATTGTGCTGGAAAGTGGTGGTTCCGTGCTAGTTCATCGCGGGTGGGTGCCACGCACCTGGCTAGAGGGAAAAGTTGTTCGCCGCAGACCCATTGGGTCAATACGTCTCAATGGCGTGGTGCGGGGCGGAGGTAGGGCGACGCCTTGGGTGCCAGACAACAATCCCGAAAAGGGGGAATGGTTTTTTGCTGATCTCGCAGAGATGGCGAGGGCCGCGGGCATTACGGACGCCAAACCTTATCTGGTTCGCGTCGCACCCGATGCCGGCGAACCCGGTTATCCAAAAGGCGCTTATGCTATCCGTAGGATTCGTAACAAGCACCTGGAGTACGCGATGACGTGGTTTGGACTTGCTGGAACACTGGTGGTTATCTACGGCGCTTATCACTGGCGACAGCGGAGAATTAGTTGAGAGAGGAATACTTTGTCGGCCTATCTGGAGCTTGAAAGTCGGTTTCACCGCATCGCGGCGCTGGGTGAAGCAGCAGGGGTATTGCATTGGGATATGTCGGTACTGATGCCGCCCGGCGGCGTTGATGCCCGCACAGAGCAGCTGACATCTCTGAAGCTGACCATACACGAGATGAAAACCGCCCCGGAACTGGCTGATCTTTTGAAGGCCGCCGAAGACGAAACTTCGGAGGGAGAGTGGCAGAAAGCTAACCTAGCCGAGATGCGACGTTGTTGGGTTCACGCCAATGCGGTGGATCCGGATTTGGTTGAGGCTATGACCCGAGCTGGTTCAGCTTGCGAAATGGTTTGGCGCGAGGCACGCCCGGAGAACGATTACGACCGGGTACTGCCCTACCTGGAGGAGGTATTGAACTTGTCGCGTCAGGCGGCGTCGGCGAAGGCATCGGCGCTGGGGTGTTCGGACTATGAGGCGCTGCTGGATCAGTACGAGGCCGGTGGACGCACAGACCAGATTGACGCCCTCTTCGCGGATCTTGAACGGTTTTTACCAGATTTCATAGAAAACGCCGTTGCCGGGCAAGTGGCACGGGGTGACGCCATTATGCCCGCAGGTCCTTTCCACATCGATCGACAGCGTGACTTGGCTCGCAAACTGATGAGAGTGTTGGGATTCGACTTCGATGCTGGACGGCTAGATATCAGCCTGCATCCGTTCTGCGGCGGCGTGCCCGGAGATATCCGGGTTACCACCCGCTACACAGAGGACGATTTCATGCAAAGCCTTATGGGTGTTCTGCATGAGACCGGGCATGCACTTTATGAGATGGGATTACCGAAGGATTGGCGGTACCAACCGGTCGGGTCGGCGCGCGGTATGGCGCTTCATGAAAGCCAGTCGCTGCTGATCGAGATGCAGGCTTGTAGAAGCCGGGAGTACATGGTTTTTGCCGCTCCTTTGATACGCGAGGCGTTTGGTGGAAAAGGGGCCGCGTGGGAAGTCGAGAATCTTTATCGCTTATATACCCATGTTGAACGGAGCTTCATACGGGTTGACGCTGATGAAGTGACCTATCCGGCGCACGTGATCTTGCGCTATCGCTTGGAACGGGCGTTGATAGGTGGAGACCTCGCTTTGAAAGACTTGCCGGGGGCCTGGAACGATGAAATGGAGAGCCTATTAGGAATACATCCTCCGGACGACAGGCAGGGTTGCATGCAGGACATACACTGGTATGACGGAGCGTGGGGTTACTTTCCCACCTACACGATGGGCGCGATGGCTGCGGCGCAGCTATTCGCTGCGGCGAAGGTCGCGGAACCGGATATCACCGAGCGGATTTCACACGGCGACGTCGCACCGCTAGTGGGGTGGATGCGAGAAAACCTGCACGCTAAGGCATCCTCCACATCAACTGACGATCTGATGAGGGCCGCTACCGGGAAACCACTGGGTGCCGAAGACTTCAAAGCACATCTGCAGGCCCGCTATGGCTGAGAGCCTATCTGCAGACTTAGGGTGGTAATTCGAAAGATATATTGGATCCCTCTTGATGGGGTGAAATGTGAGAATGCTCACCCGACTAGCGCCAACAAAATTCCTTTTCACCGCCAGAGATGGCAATTTTCCATTGGAACCGCTCCTTTTGGGCATTGCGTTCGGCTCATGGATCGAACCACAAATCGCGCGACCGATATTTTCGCATGGGCGTTTAAACTTGAAGCGACTATTCCTGTTTGACATCGCCTGCCGCCCCACTAAATTCCGCCCGTCTTTGAGGAGCAGCCTGTGAAATACGTATCCACGAGGGGTGAAGCGTCGGAACTTGCTTTTGATGACGTGTTGCTAGCCGGTCTGGCCGCCGACGGTGGTCTCTACGTACCTGAGGTATGGCCCCAATTCGCGCCTGCTGATTTTGAAGCGATGGCCGGTCTATCCTATCCTGACATTGCCTTTAGGGTGATTAAACCCTTTGTTGGGGCAACCATTCCCGACGATGCGCTTCAGGCAATGATAGACGATACCTATGCGGGCTTCGGCCATGAAGCCATCGCGCCGCTAAAACAGATAGGCGCTAATGAATGGCTTATGGAGCTGTTTCACGGCCCCACGTTGGCGTTTAAGGACTTTGCGTTACAACTGGTCGGGAGGATGTTCGATCATGTGCTCGCGGCACGCGGCGAGCGGGTGACGATCATTGGTGCTACCTCCGGCGATACGGGGTCAGCCGCGATCGAAGCCTGCAGGGGTCGTGACAATATAGATGTCTACATCCTGTTTCCCGAGGGCCGGGTATCAGAGGTGCAACAACGTCAAATGACGACTGTTGAAGCAGCCAATGTCCACGCGGTCGCGATCGGTGGTACGTTTGATGACTGTCAAGACCTGGTTAAGGAAATGTTTAATGATGCTCAATTTCGTAGGGAGTATAAATTGTCGGCGGTGAATTCGATCAACTGGGCACGTGTGCTCATCCAGATGGTCTATTACGTGGTTGCCGGTGTTCGGCTTGGTGCGCCGAAGCGTCGGGTAAGCTTTGCCGTTCCGACCGGAAATTTTGGCAATATCCTAGCGGGCTGGGCTGCATGGAAGTGCGGTTTGGCAGTCGATCGGTTGGTGGTCGGTACCAATTCTAACGATATTCTGTTTCGTTTTTTTGAAACCGGCGAAATGAAAATGGCTGAGGTTGAGCCGACGTTGTCGCCGAGTATGGATATCCAAGTATCGAGTAATTTTGAGCGCCTTTTGTTCGATATGTTGGATGGCGATGGTGCTGCAGTGCGTGAATGGCTGTCCGATTTCCGTCAAACGGGCTCTGTCTCCATGGAAGACGCGCGCCTGATTCAGGCTCGGGAAAAATTTGATGCGGTACGGCTGAACGACAATGCTACTCGTCGTGTGATCCGGGAGGTTTACAAAACTACCGGTGAGTTGCTGGATCCGCATAGCGCAATCGGTGTGGAGGCCGCGCGCCAGTGCCGGGGGAGTGCCGCCGTACCTATAGTTTCGTTGGCAACGGCGCATCCTGCTAAATTCCCGGATGCTGTCGAGGAGGCGACTGGTATTCGACCGGGGCTGCCGCTCTGTATGGCGGATCTATTCGATCGCACCGAGAAATTCAATATCCTCGCGAACGATAAAGCCGTCTTTCAAGATTTCATCCGACGGGCCGCTATCGGTACAGTTCAGGCGTGACTATTTCCCAAGCTTCTCTGGATGGCGGGATCCGCGTCGTTTCCGACCGGATGGATTCGGTCGAAAGTGTTTCCATTGGTGTCTGGGTCAATGCCGGTGCGAGGAATGAAGACGCATCAAACAACGGTGTTTCTCATCTTCTTGAACACATGGCGTTCAGGGGCACCAGCCAACGCTCGTCGGCAGAGATTGCGACCGAAATAGAGAATGTAGGAGGCCACCTAAATGCATATACGTCTCGTGAAACTACGGTTTATTACGCTACAGTTCTAAAGGAAGATGTGGATCTCGCGCTCGATATTATTTCCGATATCGTTCTTAATTCTACCTTCGACGAGGAAGAGTTGGATCGTGAGCGAGGTGTCGTTCTGCAGGAGATAGGTCAGGCTAATGATACGCCAGACGACATTATCTTCGATCTTTTTCAGGAAACGGCCTTTCCCGACCAGCCATTGGGTCGTCCCATACTCGGGACGGTTGACACCGTCCGAGAAATATCCCGGCAGACGCTAGTTGAATACATCTCTGCCCAATACGGCGGAAATCGGATGGTAATCGCCGCGGCCGGAAACCTTGATCCGGAAGATTTGGTCCTTCGTTCCCAAGAGTTGTTTGCTGGTGTTTCTGCCTCCTCGGCATCCGAGCCGCCCGCCGGTGAATATCATGGAGGCTATCTGCGAGATAACCGTGATCTCGAGCAAGCGCACCTAGTGATGGGGTTTAACGGTATTGGGTTCGGCGATGACGATTATTATCCGCTGGCAGTACTTTCCACGGCGCTGGGTGGTGGGATGTCGTCCCGTCTATTTCAGGAAATCCGTGAAAACCGCGGGCTGGTCTATTCCATCTATACGTTCTCATCAGCATTTACGGATGGAGGAATATTCGGTCTGTATGCCGGGACGGGGGAAGAAAAGATTCACGAGTTAGTTAGCGCAGCCAGTCGAGAGTTGCGCCGGGTTGCCGAAGATCCAATCGATGATGGCGAGCTGGCTCGATCTAGGGCACAGATCAAGGCCGGGGTGTTGATGTCGCTCGAAAGCACGTCTTCCAGAGCGGAGCGGTTGGCACGGCACTTGATAACCCATGACCGTATCGTCTCTGTTGAGGAGATTTCCAGCCGAATTGACGCCGTTTCCGCTGAAGACATCCGGCGCGTTGCTGGCCGTTTGCTAGCGTCGGCACCGACGGTGACGGCTATAGGGCCTGTTGGCAACATGCCCGACTATGATACGGTTAAGGTGCTTCTTAACGGCTGATCTTCTTCAAGCGTGACCGGCGTCGCCGGATAGCATGGATGCGTCGATCCCAATCTTGGCCAGAGCGACATGCCAAGTTTTGTTCGGATCCTTTCCGAAGACAAGGTTCTGGTCGGAATCCACTGACAGCCACCCATTTGCCTGAATTTCGGAATCGAGTTGGCCCGGCCCCCACCCGGCATAGCCGAGCGCTAGAAGACTGCTCTTAGGGCCTTCACCGTCCGCGATGTCGCGAAGAATGTCAGTGGTTGCGGTAAGCGCGATCTGTTCATCGATCACCATTGTAGCATCCTGCTGGTAATCCGCCGAATGCAGCACGAAGCCGCGCCCTGACTCCACCGGTCCGCCAAAATGCACCTGAATATCATCGCCGCCTGTCGATGTGCGGAGGTCGAGCTGATCGAGCAGGTTTGGGAAGTCGATATCCTCGAGAACCTTATTCACGACTAGGCCCATCGCGCCATCTTCGGTATGGGTGCAAATATAGATCACAGTTTTGATGAAACGTTCGTCAAGCATCTGCGGCATGGCGACGAGCAACTGGCCGGTAAGATAGCCATCTTCACGGGGATTTTCTGTCATTTCGCACCTATATCTCGTTTATCCGTCTCCGGGCGCTTACCCCATGATATCTCTCACATATTTTTCGCGCCACTGGTTGGTTATAAACACAAATTTTACATGCCAAGCTTAATATTTAAACAGCGAACGCTGTTATGGGCGATACCTTGCCTTATATTATAAGTCAGATCGAAAAAAGGTTTAATGCCAGCATGCCCCGGGTGAACCGACCTAGCACTATATGCCTCTGTGTGATGTTCGTCGTAATGGCATCTGCTATCCCCGCAAAATTTGTCTCGGCCGCAACATCGGGGTGGTTTGAACACGACCATGGCGCAGTTCGCTTGATTTCGGCTGGGTCGAAAGCGGGCAGTCGGGAGGCCTTGGATCTCGGGCTACAGTTTCGCATGAATCCGGGGTGGAAGGTTTACTGGCGGTCGCCGGGAGATGCCGGCTTCCCGCCGAAGATCAACTGGGTCGGTTCCACTAATTTCGCAGGCGCCAAGATGGCTTGGCCTGCACCCGAACGGTTTTCGGTCCAAGGTCTTGAAACTCTAGGTTATAAGAAAGAGGTCGTATTCCCCATAACAGCCTCTGTGTTCGAACCGGGCAAGGAAGTCTCACTAAAAGCCCGGGTGCGTTTCCTTACATGCAATGATATCTGCGTGCCCTACGAAGCTAGCTTCACGCTTAACCTGCCGGCCGGTGAGGGGGTCAATACGCCTCATTCAGGCACCATTGATGAGTGGCGGGCGAAGGTGCCGGTCTCTGGCGGTGGCAGCTCTATGTATATTCGACAAGCGGAACTTGCCGGTAAAGGTGAGACGGCGTTCCTGATCGTGCATGCGGTCGGCGACACCGCACTAAAATCGCCCGACCTGTTCGTCGAAGGCCCCGCGGGTTACAGTTTTGCAAAACCTCTGGTTCAGATCACCTCGACCGGCGACACCGCGTTTATGCGCATTTCTATTAAGGCACCCGGCGGCTCGGATGCGCGGCTTGCCGGTGAAACGGTTATCCTTACCTTAGTCGATGGCGACCGAGCGGTGGAACATTTAGTTACGCTTCAGGACGCGGCGGCTAAATCGGTAGACACTGCCGCAGGAGAAGAAGCAAACACATACGAGCTTTTTTTCATCCTCGGAATTGCCATACTTGGAGGCCTGATCCTCAACCTGATGCCCTGTGTTTTGCCGGTCCTCTCAATCAAGCTTTTAACTGTTATCAATTATGGTGGCGGGGAACCCGCAAGGGTTCGGGCGGGTTTTCTTGCGTCCGCTGCAGGGATAATCGCCTGTTTTTTCATTCTCGGCACATTGGCTGTGGCGTTACAAGCTGCCGGCGTGGCAGCTGGCTGGGGTATTCAGTTCCAGCAACCGGCGTTTCTCGTGTTCATGGTGGCTATTATCACTCTCTTCACATGTAATATGTGGGACCGTTTTGAGTTCCGACTTCCAGGCGCCATTTCCGATGCAGCAGTACGAGCGTCTAGTTCCAAAGGTATAGGGTTGGGCGGGCATTTTCTGACCGGCGTATTCGCGACGCTTCTTGCCACCCCCTGTACAGCGCCGTTTTTGGGAACTGCGGTCGGTTTTGCCCTGTCGCGCGGGGCCTTGGAGGTATACACGGTATGTTTGGCCCTCGGGGTAGGCCTCGCGCTACCCTGGATTGGGATCTCTGCATTTCCTGTGTTGATAAAACGGTTGCCGAAACCCGGGCCGTGGACGGTAAACCTGAAACGTATTCTCTCTGTCGGGATGATCGGCACGGGGCTTTGGCTTCTCAGCATTCTATGGCTCCAAATTGGCGGGCCGGCAACAGCAATAATCGCGCTTTTGATGATTGTGAACGCGTTCATGGTCTGGCAACACCGGCACTTGAACGAACGGGCACGTCGTGTGACATGGGCTGTGATATCGCTGCTGATTTTAATATCGATGGTCGGCGCGCGCAGCTTCTCGGATGCCGGTGGAGATCGTCCGATTGAGACTGAAGACAAAATATGGCGCAAATTTGATATAGCCGTCATCGAAGCCGAGGTGGCTAAAGGCCAAACAGTGCTTGTCGATGTTACCGCTGATTGGTGTCTGACATGTAAGGCTAATAAGGCTCTTGTGTTGAACCGGGGCCGGGTTGGCGAAATTCTCGACGCCGGTCGCATTGTCGCGATGAGGGCCGACTGGACCAAGCCGGATCCGACAATTTTGGAATATCTGAAAAGCTTCGGCCGCTTCGGTGTTCCGTTTAATGTTGTGTATGGACCAACCGCGCAGGGGGGGCTCCCCCTACCCGAAATCCTAACTGAGACAGAGGTTCTCGAGGCATTCGAACGTGCGAACGGAAAAAAGGCGCTTATCCATCGCTAAATTCTCATCTGTGGCGGGTGACAAACCATTTTTTGTGTTTTATCTCACGTCAGGTCTAAAAACGTCCATTAGGACGTTCTTATTTCGGGGGGCAAAAGTGCCTATTGGTCTCACGGGCAGAATTGTGGTCGTAGCGTTCAAGCGGGATACTGACACCGCCCTTAATTACACTGACCGGCTAAACCTCCAATTCGGTTGCGCATCAAAAGTTAGCGCCGCCGTTTTAACCTTGTCCCAGCTCTAGATAATTTAGTTAGGCGTTAATTATGGAGAAGTTCGGTATTGGACAAGGGGTCCTTCGCGAGGAAGACCCGCGTCTGCTGCGGGGAAACGGCCTGTATGTGAATGACGTCGACCTGCCGGGGCAAGCGCATGCAGTTGTGCTTCGGTCACCGCATGCACATGCAGAAATACTGGGAATAGACACCTCCGTCGCGACCGTGCTGCCGGGTGTTCTTGCAATTTACACTGGTGAGGACATTGCGCTGGATAAACTCGGCGTGCCGGGTATGCCGGCAAAATGGCTGCGCCCTGATGGTCAGCCGATGAAGTACCGGCCCCAGCCTCCACTGGCGCTCGGCCGGGTACGCTACGTTGGAGACCCGGTTGCGCTGGTGATTGCAGAAACGTTGGATCAGGCGGCTGATGCGGCGGAAGCCGTTATAGTCGATTATGATCCATTGCCGTCCATAACAGATACTGCTCAAACCGTTGATGAAGACGCACCATTGGTTTGGGATGACTACCGCGACAACATCTCTGGGCTATACCAGGCTGGCGATAAGGCTGCGACGGACAAGGTATTCAAGACAGCTCACCGGATCGTGAAACGACAATTTAGGATAAGCCGCGTTTTCGCACATTACATGGAAACCCGGGGAGCGATCGGCAATTACGATCTACGTGAAGATCGTTATCTACTATACGCCGACGTCCAGTACCCTCACCGTGTACGGCAATTGCTAGCAGAGAAAATTTTCCGGGTGCCTGAACAGAATATTCGAGTTGTTGCTCACGATGTTGGTGGCGGGTTCGGAACCAAGGGGTGGCAATACGCTGAACACAGGCTTGTGCTGTGGGCTGCTCATAAGCTGGGCCGTCCCGTCAAATGGAGTTGCAGCAGGTCCGAGGCGGTGCAGGCCGACGAGCACGGCC
The DNA here is from genome assembly GCA_036339975.1 of Pseudomonadota bacterium. GTDB lineage: Bacteria > Pseudomonadota > Alphaproteobacteria > MPNO01 > UBA830 > UBA830. Next base: position 10,548 of record JAYYZV010000159.1, read on the forward strand.
GCGACAATGTAACCGATGCTGAATTGGCGTTTGATGAAAATTATAAAGTCATCGGCTTACGAGTACGGACCATTGCCAATATTGGCGCTTATTTATCCGCGATCCGAAATTTGTTGCCCGTGTTCACCAATGTTGGGACCCTGATCGGGGTCTACGATATTCCGGTGGCCCATGCTGCCGTGCGGACTGTGCATTCAAATTCGAGCCCGACGGCACCCTACCGTGGTGCCGGACGACCAGAGGCTACCTACGTTATAGAACGAATGTTCGATGAGGCGGC
>JAYYZV010000160.1:0-14898 GCA_036339975.1 Pseudomonadota bacterium
CCATAAACTCAGACACAGAGGTCGGTCCCCTGATCGATCCAGCAGAGGTGGATCGAGTTCACGAATGGGTGACGGAGGCCGTGAACGGCGGCGGCCAGCTGCTGACAGGTGGCGAGAAATTGTCTGAGACAATCTACGCACCTACCGTAATCTTCAACCCGCCTGGAGATTGCCAACTTATGACTAAGGAGGCGTTCGGACCCGTGGTCTGCGTCGACCCATGGTTCAAGATTGACGATGCACTGGCTCGTGCTAATAACCTCCCAACTGCGTTTCAGGCCGCTGTGTTCACTAGAGACGTCGAACTGGCAATGTATATAAGTGAGCGGCTCGACGCTTCGGCCGTGATGATAAATGACCACACGGCATTCCAGGCAGACTGGATGCCATTTGCGGGATTGCGGCAATCGGGTCTTGGCGCGGGAGGTGTATCCAGCAGGCTCCACGACATGACGACAGAAAAGATGATCGTTATGCGAACGGATTCGCTCGCGGCACCGCCCGACATAGAACCGGAGTAACGAACTTTGAACTTCCAACCTGAGAAATCGCGCTTAGCAGGCCTCGGTTATTAAACCTTCCGCCTCGTTCAACCTTTGTCTCTATAACAATGTCTACGCACAATATGCGGTGGACTAGGATGGAAAAATACCTTGAAGGCATATCCGGGTAAAATGGTCTGCATACCAGTATGAAAACTAAAATCCGACCCGTATGCCGAGGAGAGATGAGGACATGGATTAGTCCACGCAGGCCTCAGGCTATAACTGGGCCGTCGAGTTCATATTTTTCGTCCCGGTCCTCTATCTCAAGGACCCAGATATCAGGGTCAAAGTTCACCTCGCGTTCGATAACCATGCGAGCCTCTTCTTCATCGACCGGGGTTGCGCCGGTCGCTCGCCGCCAAGCCGGCACGCCGTCGATCGTAGACGTCCGGGCAAACACCTCGAACCTGCCATTGAGCCTATTGCATTTGATCAATACTTGACCGGCGTCGCCGTCGCCGCGCCGGGAAATTATGGCGGGTAAAAAGTTAATGTCACACGCACGTATTTGCGCACGTATCCAAAAATCGGTCTTTAGACGGGGCCCAGTCATCTCAGACGCAGGGTAACACAGTTATAATCTTGGTGGGGTTGATCTTACCCTGAGCCATTGGCGTATTATTGGTCATGTTTAGTGGCTCCAATTTTAATCTGGTCTGGATAACAGGCGCGAGTACAGGGATCGGACGCGCCTTGGCACTCCGGCTGGCAAGGTCGGGTTGTGTCGTATTGGCGAGCGCCCGCGGAAAAAAGAAACTAGGTACTCTGGTTGATGAAGCGGAACCGCTTTCGGGTAGAATAATAGCCGTACCGCTAGACGTCACAGATGCTGACGAGGTCCGCGCTACATACAAAAATATATTGGTCGACTACGGCGTGCCAGACCTATGCATTCCAAATGCCGGCACCTACATCCCAATGGACGGCGCGGTATTCTCCGCTGAGGTATATGCCAAACAGATCGACATTAATTGGATGGGCGTAGTCCGCATTTTAGATGCGGTCATTCCCAGTATGGTAGGACGAGGATCGGGGCGTATCGCTGTTGTTGCTTCCGTTTCTGGGTACCGCGGCCTGCGGACCGCATCAGCCTATGGCGCCACTAAGGCAGCTCTAATCAATATGTGCGAAGCGCTGCATATGGAGCTCAGTGATTACGGAGTGAAGGTGCAAGTCGTCAATCCGGGGTTCATCGAAACGCCGCTGACAGATAAGAACAATTTCCGCATGCCAGCACTGATGCCCGTCAACAAAGCGGCGGAGGCATTTTTCCAGGGGCTCAAAAGCGAACGGTTCGAAATTACGTTTCCGAGGCGGTTTACCTGGGTCGTTAAGCTCTTGAGCCACCTGCCCTACGCACTATATCTGCCAATGATGGGTCGCGTGACTAAGAAAAAAAACTAGCGCGAGTTGGAGGGTGCTGTATTCCGAATTAGTTCAACCTGAAGTACATCAATATTGCCAGCCCGGAAACCACCCTCGCAATAAGCCAAATAAAATGACCAGCAACGTCGAAACCGCTCGTCGAACCCCAGTGCCGAGACCTGTTCTTTAGCGTTCTCAAAACGCCGGCGCCAATGGGTCAGGGTTTCGGCGTAATCTAGGCCATACCCACTGGAACTTTTCCACTCAAACCCTGCGGAGGCAGCCCGGTCGCGCAACACTTTCGGGCTGAGCAAAGCACCTCCCGGGAATATATGTTTCTGGATAAAGTCCGCACTCTTGCAATAATCATCAAATCGATCGTGATCAATCACGATTGCCTGTAGGGCAAATGTGCCACCCATTTTCACGCTGGCGGCCACTCGATTAAAATACTTATCCCAGTATTTCTTTCCGACGGCTTCAATCATTTCAATAGAGACTGCATGATCCCACAGCCCATCAAGGTCGCGATAGTCGCATAGTCGGATATCAATTCTCTCGCTCAAGCCGGCAACCTGTATTCGCCTGCGGGCCTCATCGAACTGGGCCGGGCTGACCGTAACACCAGTAATAAGCGCCCCCCGCTCCCGGGCCGCCTGTATCGCAAAACCACCCCAACCACAGCCGATCTCAAGCACTCTGTCACCTGGCTTCACTTTCGCGAGATCAAGTAAACGCCGGTTCTTCTCCGTCTGGGCCTTCTCCAGATCGTTGGCATCATCGGCGAATACCGCCGACGAATAGGTCATGCCAAGGTCGAGCCATAGGGCATAGAAATCATTACCCAGGTCGTAATGCGCGGCGATATTTTGTCGAGAACCGCCGCGAGTATTGGGACGAAGCAAATGCCTAACTCGATCCCCAATGCGCCACGGTGAGAGCGAGCGAAAGGTCATTGGTTTGCGCGGTAGATTACGCGCAGCTAGTTCAATCACGTTCGGTAGATCGGGTGACTCCCAGTCGCCATCCATGAAAGCTTCTCCGATCCCCACCGTCCCGCCACTGAAAAACCGGCGCAGGGCGCGCCAGCGGTTCAACTTAATCTTTGCCATCGGTCCATCGCCCTTGCCTGTCAGGCGCAAGACTTGGTCGTTCGGTAGTTCGATATCGAGTGCCCCGACGCGTAATCGGCCTTCGAGGAGGGTTGGACTGACCACTAGGCTGGCCCCCGACGCGGGGGCGGTATGGAAACCTCCTCTGACGGTGGTTCCGGTCGTCTCATGTACTTCATGCCCCGCAGCATCAGCCTAATAGCCTCAAAATGTATACCAACGATGATCTTGATCGTCAGCAATGGGGTCCGGAAAAACCGGCCCAGTAGTGCAAAATCTGTCATATCGCGCCGTTCGCCTGTCAGCGTCGCCATAAGAAACTCGCCTTCGTCGTCGGACTCTCGTATGAGCACAGCTATCCGTTCGGAGGGTAATTTCGTCCGGATCAAGTAACGCGCGTCCATCGCGATCAGAGGCGACACATGAAAGACCTTGTCGGTGATATGGTCCGCCGGCGCGTTGGTCCCGACATCTACTGGAAACAGGTACCCGTGCTGGTCACCGAAAGTATTTTTGACCTCATACAATACGGCTGCAAGATTTCCGTTATCATCACTGCAGTAATAGATTGAAATGGGATCAAAAACGTATCCTAAAACCCGAGGCATGCATAGTAATCGTATATTCGCGGCGGCATGGCTTAATCCCGCGGCGGCCAGGTGATTTTCCACCCACGGGCGTAGGCTCGAACCGTCCCGGGCGCCATGATCACGGTCGAAGAATGCAAATAGGTTTAGCCGGTTATAAGAGAACAGGAGCCGCTTCCCAGCATCATCTGCCAGCGTGTCGATATCAACCACAATATTGAAGACGCGATAGACGAATTTATAAGCCTTCGGCCTCAATCGTCGGTGCATCACCTCACCGATATAAAGATCGGCCGCCATGAACACCTTCCCTTTGTTGTAGCTATACAAAACATTATAGAAGCGACTTTTCTATCTCGACGACAACGGTTATTCCTATTCTGCGGGTTTGTCGGCGTTCAAATACTCGACGTAGACCTTAACTGCTTCCTGCATGGTGCGTGATTTGTCTACGGTCTCCCGGCTTTCCTGAGCCAACGGTGTCGAATTAAGTAAATGATACATATCTGCCGCCCCCTTGTGGTAGTTTGGTGTCACCCCGACGGAGGAATAAGTCTCCGAAATCTGCTCCATTTCACCTATCCAACGCCCAGCATCTGCGGGTAGAACAGGAATACGGCGAGCCATACGGGAGAGCACATCTGGCTGGCTGTTCTCCCACTCTGACTCCAAAATATCCCGGATACCTAACGCCTCGGCCGCCGTGTATGCAGCCGTCAATAGAGAGTCTGTACCCTTGGTTATGGAGGCATAGACCATCTTAACAGCCGAGGCCCGGCCGACTTCGTCTCCGAGCTGAATCACAACCTTGCCGTTGCCATCGAGTTCATCGATCAGTGCCGCATCGGGGCCGGAGACATACAACTTAGTGGGTTTGTCGGTCTTCAACGGCGGCCAACCAATAATACCCCCGTCGAGAAAAGACGCCCCCACATCCAAAATAGCGGTAGCGATCCGCTTTGTTGTCGTCGGGGCGATGGCGTTCATGTCGGCGAAAGGGGGTGTCCTTCCCTCACGAGCCATTGCGGCGGCTACTGCGGCTGCGCTCGCCTCCGCCCGTTCCGGAGGCATAATGGACATAACCAAATCTGCCTCAGCCACAAGCGCGTCTAAATTGGCAACATCTCGGAACCCAGCCCGCGCTGCCCGCATACGGGTCTCGTCGCTGCGCCCGGCAAGCACAGTAATTACATCTACCCCCCGCCCCTTGATCGACGCACCCACTCCTTCGCCCATATCTCCCGGACTGAGAACCGCAACTGTATTCAATGACATCTCGTCCCCCATTTTTTCGTGCGGAGAAAGCTTAGCTATACGGCACGGCAAGGGCCATTGTCATGTTTTGTAGGTTAATGAATTCAAAATATCGGCGCATGAAGGGCATGGGCACCGGCGTTGCCAAATACTGATTAATGATTCAGATCAGGCATCACGCAGCGATAGCGCGACGTAGCGGTCTCTACCCCTTCGGTTAACTAAGACGAGGATAGTTTTTCTCTTCATCTCTTTGGCCTGTTCTATTGCTTTCGCAACCAGCCGGGAAAGCTGCGCCGGATCTAAAATTTTAAGGCCGGAAATCCGTCGCACCACATCGCCAGGACGGATCCCTTTCTCGGCAGCGACGCTATCCTTATCGACCGCGATCACCACGACACCTTCGACGGCCTTGCCTATTCGAAAACGGGCGCGTGTCTGGTTATTGATCGCTGCCAGCCTCATGCCGAATTTCGGCTGGGTAGCCTGATTCGAGGCTGTAGCACTAACCTCTATGGTACGTGGCATTTCTCCAATAACCACATCTATTGAGCGCTCACTGCCATCGCGAACGACCCTAAAACGGGTGGATTGTCCGGCCTGCAACCCCGCGACACGCTTGGGTAAATCGCGCATTTTCTCGATGCGCTCACCATCCAAAGACACGATCACGTCACCAGCTTTCAAACCGGCCTTATGGGCAGGTCCCCCCATAGTCACGCTTGCGATCAGCGCACCTTCGGGATTTATCATGCCGAGCCCAGCAGCCAGGTCCTTTGTGAGTTGCTGGATGTTTACGCCGAGCCAGCCACGCGACACAGTACCTTTTTCCCTTAACTGCTCTACCACCAATTTCGCCATATCGGATGGCACAGCGAAGCCAATCCCGGCACTGACGCCGGTAGGTGAAATTATTGCAGTGTTCACGCCAATCACCTCGCCATGGACGTTGAAGGTCGGCCCACCTGAATTGCCCTTGTTTATAGGCGCATCAATTTGGAGAAAGTCGTCATAGGGACCGGCGCCGATATCGCGGCCGCTTGCCGACACAATTCCAATTGTCGCCGTTTGGCCCAAACCGAATGGACTACCAAGAGCGATTACCCAATCTCCGACCCTCGCTTTCGATGATTTGCCAAAGCGAATGAAGGGAAATTTCTTTTGGGATTCTACCTTGAGAAGAGCGAGGTCGGTCTTTGGGTCGCTACCAACAAGTTTCGCCTCAAAGGTTTCGCCGCTTTTCAACATGACTTCGACCTTCTCAGCACCTCTGGTTACATGGTTATTTGTCACCACGTGCCCGTCGGCATCAATGAAAAAGCCTGACCCCATGCCTTGGACCATCGGCGCGCGACGAGGCTTGGTCTCTTGCGGGTTCCCGAAATGGAAACCAAAATTGTCGCCAAAAAAACGCTTGAAGGGTTCCGGTATCTCCGGCGCCGCCGCCGATTTAGCCGGTGTACCAACGGTTACACGGATCGAAACGACCGCCGGGCCGACCCGGTCGAGTATGTCTGAGAAGCTCGCAGGCAAGTTTCTGCTGGCGACAATCTTCGTGGGCGATTTCATCAATGTCGAAGCGGACAGATTTCTGCTCGTCAACACGTCGAGGGAGGCGGCTATTGTCATCCCGCCTATTGCGGCAATAGCCGTGACGATCTTTTGTCTCTTATAATCCGACATCTCCTAACTCCTATCTAAGGTTTTTCAGATGTCGAATATGGAGATGGACGCCTTACGCCCGCCTTTCCATGGCATTACAAATTTTTAATATTTATGCCTCATACTTGAGAGATGGCTTAGCTCTGTTCGAGCTCGCTGTCCCAGTAAAGAAAATCGCGCCAGCTTTCATGCAGATAGTTTGGAGGAAATGATCGTCCGTTTCTCTGGAGTTGATAATTAGTCGGCTCGGTTGGCGCGACCGCCGGGATCATCCCGCAATCCCGAGGCATGTGGTTACCCTTGACCAAATTACACTCTGAACATGCAGCGACAACGTTATCCCATGCCGTATGGCCCCCTCGAGACTTGGGGGTCACATGATCGAATGTGAGCTCCGAAGTCCCAGGTGCATCGCCGCAATACTGACATACAAAACGGTCTCGCAAAAAAACATTAAACCGGGTAAACGCTGGACGCCGCGACAACGGCACGTACTGTTTCAGCGCGATTACACTTGGCAGGCGCATCGAAAAAGTTGGGGAACGTACTTCTTCCTCGTATTCCGAGACGATGTTTACCCGGTCGAGAAAGACGGCCTTAACGGCGTCCTGCCACGACCAGATCGACAAGGGGAAGTAGCTGAGTGGCCGAAAATCAGCATTGAGAACCAACGCGGGAGAGCCCCCTCTCACTGGACAGCCGTCCAGCGGGCTGGTCTGTGCGGTCGTCTGGCTGTTTGATAATCGCTCACGACTGGATCAGCCTAACCTTCCCCGATTATCAGGGCAACCACCGCGTCGCGAGGGTTTTGCAGATTCTAATATGCAGGCACGCCACATGCAGTGTGGCAGGATCAACTGCCGAATACTGTTTCAACGAATTCCAGCCCGATCCGAATCCCTTCCTCATCAATTCCATGGCCCAGACCCGGTCGTATATGGGTATCGACTGCGACGCCGTTTTCCCTGAGCGCGGCAGCCGCGGTTTCCATCTCGGAGAGGGGTAACAGTTCGTCGGAGTCTCCATGCACCATCACCACCTGCGGTTTTGAACGGATCTCATCTTTCAGCAAGTCCGGGGCTTCCATGCGGCCAGAATAACCAACGAGACCCGCCACGGGATTTTCCCGGCGCGGTGCAGTGAATAGTGACATCATTGTACCCTGCGAAAAACCGACCAACACAAGATCTTCTTCGGCCAATTCGTGCCGCGCTAGTTGCTGATCGATAAAATTGTCGAAAATCGCGGCGGTAGAACGAATTGCGGCTAACCTCTCTTCCCGGTCTTTCATCCATACGTCGTACCACTGGTAGCCATAAGGCGAGCCATCGCAGCGATAGGGTGCGTTTGGCGAGATGAACGCTGCGTCGGGCACCGCCTGAGCGAAATGCTGCCCAAGCGAAATCAGATCATTTCCGTCGGCGCCGTAGCCGTGAACGAAGACTATTATTTTCTTGGCGGGACCACCTGAGGCTGGCCCGATTTCGGGGCCAGAAAGGTCGATAAGTTCAGTCATGAGGGTTTCCGTAAATATTTTACCATAAATGTCGATATCACTTATTGCGAGGTGTACTCAATCTCGGGGTATTCAGATAGTGATGCCAGAGAATTCGTGCGGCTACGCTACGCAAGGGTCGCCAACGATTACCAATTTCCATCAGTTCGTCAGGATTCGGGCGCATCTGAAGGCCTTTGATTTCGTGTGCCGCGGCCTGCAGGGCAATATCGCCGACCGGCCACACGTCGGGCCGTTGCAAACTCATCAGTAGATAAACATCTGCGGTCCACGGCCCAATCCCTTTTACCTGTGTCAGGTGGTCACGAACGCTGTCATCGTTGAGGTACGGCAGGCTCCGGATGCGGACAGACTTATCGAGGATGCATTCTGAAAGGTGCCGGATATAGCGCGTTTTCTGGCGGCTAATCCCGGCCCTGCGAAACGCATCATCACTTAGTGCTATCACTCGACCAGGCGTCAACGTCCCGGCAATTTTGATCAGTCTTTCAAAAGCAGCACGTGCAGATGCGAGCGAAACCTGCTGTTCGAGGATCAGTAGCACCAGTGTCCGATAACCGCCGGAACGATGCCACATTGGTGGGTTATTAAATTTTTTTATAATTTTTTCGAGATCGGGGTCACGCTGTGCAAGTATATTTAATCCTTTGTTGAAGGTCTCAGTTGTAAGTCGCTCAGTCATCGAGGCCCCATCCGGCAGCCAGCGCATAGTAATGTATTGGCACGCAAGCTTATTTGAGATCCTGTCTCTATCTCACAGGAGTGGTTGCATGGCAAAAAATAGCAAAGGCGGACAGATCACTCGGTTCGCCCCGAGCCCTACGGGGTACCTTCATATAGGACACGCTTTTTCTGCCCTGACGGCGTTTCGTGCGCGGGGACCAAACGGCACATTCCACTTGCGTATCGAAGACATTGATCCCTCGCGCTGCAAACCGGAATTCACCGACGCCATTTTGGAGGATCTTGAGTGGCTAGGACTGGACTGGGAAACGCCTATCCGAAAGCAGTCCGAACACATGGACGATTATGATATCGCGCTGCGCAAGCTTGAAATGGAGGGCCTGCTATATCCGTGCTTCTGCACTCGGTCAGAAATAAAGATCGAGATCGAACAATCCGGCCGTGCGCCGCACGGCCCTGACGGACCAATCTACCCCGGCACCTGTAAAGGGCTGTCCAACAAAATACGGCGAGAACGCTTTGAGGTGGGCGACGCCCATGTGCTTCGCCTAGACATGCACAGCGCGGCCTCGGTCACCGGTTTATTGGCTTGGAATGATGAAAACCAGGGCCCTGTAAACGCGAAACCCGAACGGTTCGGCGACATTGTCTTGGCGCGCAAGGATGTACGGACCAGCTATCATCTCGCGGTCACGGTCGACGACCATTTACAGGACATCACGATGGTTACCCGCGGTGCAGACCTCGCGCCGTCTACGGACGTACACCGCCTGTTGCAGAATTTACTTGGCTACTCCTCTCCGAGATACAACCATCACCACTTAATTCGCGATACAGCGGGCCGTCGTCTGGCTAAACGCGATCAGGACATGACTATCCGTTCGCTGCGTGAAAGCGGCTACACGCCAGAAGAAGTTATCGCCTTAACGGGAGTTGAAGGGTGCTGACCTGATCGGAAGTGCTAAGCTGCCTTCTGGCGACGGCGCCCCCCCCGCTTACCTCCACGTCGCCGGGGTTTGCCATTGGCGTTAGCAGGTTTAGGGCCTCGGCGGTGTCCACCTCGGTTAGAACCCGGGCCTTTGCCCCTTCCGCCGCCCTGACGTTTAGGCGGAGCCGTCTCGTCGCCCTGGGGACCGTCGCCTACAACCGTCAAGGACATTTTAAGGAGCCGTTCAATATCGCGGAGATATTTGCGTTCAGAGGGATCGCAGAATGCGATAGCCACACCGCTGGCACCAGCCCTTGCGGTGCGACCGATCCGATGTACGTAACTTTCGGGTTCGTTAGGTAGTTCGTAATTGATGACGTGTGTGACAGCGTCAATATCGATTCCACGTGCCGCAATATCGGTCGCCACTAATACGCGACAGTCACCGGCCCTAAACCGTCTCAGCGCCTTTTGGCGCGCCGGTTGCGATTTATTTCCATGAATAGCAGCGGCAGATACGCCCATTTTTTCAAGCTGTTCAGAGACCCGGTTGGCTCGGTGTTTGGTCCGGGTAAACACAATCACCCGAGATAAATCGGGATCGGAGAATACGTCGCGAAGCGCATCTGTCTTTCCGCCACCAGCAGTGACGTGGCGTACGGTCTGTTCAATCCGTTCTACCGGCGTCGCTCGAGGCGTGACCTCGACGCGGACCGGTTTGTCTAGCATCTCTTCAGCCAGCCGCGCTATCTGGTCAGGCATCGTAGCCGAGAATAGAAGTGACTGACGGTCTGCTGGCAAGGCAGCGACGATCTTTCTCACGTCGCGAACAAACCCCATATCGAGCATACGGTCGGCTTCATCAAGGACGAAGTACTCGATCCCCGATAAATCGACGAAGTCACGCCCATAAAGATCAAGCAGGCGGCCTGGCGTGGCAATTACGACGTCTAGCCCTCGTTTAAGCGCGCTGATTTGACGGTTCTCCTTCACACCGCCGAATATAACGGTTTGACGTAGTTTCATTTGCGCAGCATAGGCGTCGAATTCCTCGCCAATCTGAATTGCAAGTTCACGCGTCGGCGCCAGAACCAGCGCCCTCGGGCGACGAATGTTTTCCTTCTGACGGGGCATGCAAAATCTATGGAGGACAGGCAGCGCGAATGCTCCGGTCTTGCCGGTGCCAGTCTGAGCTATCCCCAACATGTCATTACCCAGCATGAGGCTGGGAATGGCTTGGGCCTGAACAGGCGTTGGGGTCACGTGGTTGCGCGCCTCGAGGGCACGCAGGATCGGATCGGCCAAGCCGAGGTCCGAGAATTTATTACTGGTCACTAAGTTACTTCTTTCTGCCGTGTGCAAAATATTTAGGGTGTATCACACGCCTCTGGGCACAGGCTGTTTCCGGGTACCGGGCGCGGCCGGCACGAGGTGTTTTTGCTTATTTGTTCCCGGGAAAAATGCCTTTTTTTAATCGGCTTTTCGCGCAATCGCGAGACAACTAACGCCGCGGGTATGGCCCCCCACAGAATCTAAGTCAATAAAATACTTATATTTTTTGCCCCGTTGCAGCCAAATACAAAGGCTCTATTTCCGGACCCACCCCACTAGATCCTCATACTGGCACCATTATGCCATAGCGGCTACAAAATCGATATTCACAAGGTTGCAGTTCAATTTAAGATTGAACACACACCTCGTTTCGAGGCATCCGTGATAGGTTGAATGATCGGCGACAACCACCAATGCTTATTTGTCCCACGGGACGAATTGGTATAGGGCAAAACTTGGAGCCCGCTAACAATCCAGCCCGCCAAAACGCCGGATTGCAACGCTATCTCCTTCGCATCATATTATTGCAATGAGCACCGTTCTCCCGATCCTCCTCGTCGTCGCCATGATTGCCACGCTTGGCGCGCTGGCTCTTGGTCTTATCTCAATGGTCCGTGGCGGAAATTTTAATGAAAAGTATTCAAATAAAATTATGCGGGCTCGGGTGATCCTGCAGTTCGCGGCGATCATGTTGCTCGCTCTGCTTTTCCTGTTCTCAACCAAATAGATCCAACATATATCTGCTTACAGCTTTTCCTAACGATCGAGCGATCATTGTTACAAGTAGGCTGTATTAGGATCGCCAGCGGCCGAGAAGGAGAACCTCTTCGCATTGCAACATGCACGCCCTCAACTTGACATCGGGCGTTACTCGAGTAGTTTTCGCACCTGCTAAATTGGTCCTTTCCGATAGCATCCAAGATGGCAGCTTAGCGTGCCCGGAAAGGCCTAAAATTAGATGGCTGCCCCCAAAATGAGAGAGTCCGTCAGATGAAACTGCTCGTCGCCGTCAAGAGGGTGATAGATTACAACGTCAAGGTTCGCGTCAAGAGTGACGAAACTGGCGTCGAAACCGCAAACGTCAAGATGTCCATGAACCCGTTCGATGAAATCGCCGTCGAGGAAGCGGTCCGCCTGCTCGAAGCTGGCACCGCAACCGAGGTTGTCGCCGTATCGCTGGGTGTGCAGCAGTGTCAGGAAACGATCCGCACCGCTTTGGCCATGGGCGCCGACCGAGGCATCCACATCAAAACTGACGAAGAACTCCAGCCGCTGGCGGTCGCAAAGCTGCTGGCCAAGATCATCGAACAGGAATCACCAGACGCGGTGATCCTTGGCAAGCAGGCAATCGACGATGATTCCAATCAGACAGGCCAAATGCTGGCAGGCCTTCTGGGATGGTCGCAGGGCACATTTGCCTCGGAAATCATTCTGGCCGAAGGCAAGGCGAACGTGACCCGCGAAATCGACGGCGGGCTACAGACCATCGCCATCAACCTTCCAGCTATCGTCACCACTGATTTGCGCCTGAACGAACCGCGCTACGCATCACTGCCAAATATTATGAAGGCGAAGAAGAAGGAAATAACCGAAATGACGCCAGAAGAACTGGGTGTCGATATAGCACCTCGCCTGACCACTCTAAAGGTCACCGAGCCGTCGAGGCGCGAAGCCGGCGTCAAAGTTGAAAACGTCGCCGAACTTGTCGACAAACTTACAAATGAAGCGGGGGTGATCTAATGACTGTTCTAGTCGTTGCCGATCACGACAATTCGGCTCTCACTCCCATCACCCTAAACACGGTTACCGCAGCAGCCGCTATCGAAGCCGACGTGCACGTATTGGTTGCCGGCGCCAATTCCGGCGGCGCCGCGGAAGCCGTCAGCAAAGTGGCTGGTGTCGCCAAAGTGCTGCATGTCGACGGGCCATCTTACGAACATCAGCTAGCAGAATCCCTTGCACCAGTCATTGTTGCCCAAGGTGTTCATTACAGCCACATCCTCTTTCCTTCAAATACCACGGGCAAAAACGTAGCGCCGCGGGTCGCGGCCCTTATGGATGTCGCGCAAATTTCCGATATCGTCGAAGTCGTATCAGACGATACGTTTGTACGACCTATATACGCTGGCAACGCAATGGCGACGGTTCAATCGTCAGACCCGGTGAAGGTGATTACAGTTCGCGGCACGGCATTTGCCGCGGCAGAAGCCGAAGGCGGGTCCGGTATTATCGAATCCGTCGGGGGTGCCGACGATCCGGGTCTTTCAAGCTTTGTAGGCCAAGAACTAACAAAATCCGAACGCCCAGAACTGACCGCCGCGCGGGTGATCATTTCTGGTGGTCGGGGCATGCAGTCGGGTGAAAATTTTGAAATCATTGAAAAAATCGCAGACAATTTAGGCGCCGCTGTAGGGGCGTCACGTGCAGCCGTCGACGCCGGCTACAAACCTAATGACTATCAGGTTGGACAGACTGGCAAGGTGGTTGCCCCGGAACTATACATTGCCGTCGGCATTTCGGGCGCAATCCAGCATCTTGCCGGTATGAAGGATTCCAAGGTCATCGTCGCGATCAACAAGGACGAAGAAGCGCCGATCTTCTCGGTCGCCGATTACGGCATTGTTGGGGATTTGTTCAAGGTCATTCCCGAACTCGGCGAGGAATTGGAAAAACAGGGCATCGTGCCACGTTGACGGAACTGAAAAACAAATCGTTATTTCAAGGAGTTTTGTGAGTGACTGACATTCAGGACCCGGGCGCAACACCCGAAGCACTTGGCATCAAGGCCATAGGCGTTATTGGCGCCGGACAGATGGGATCGGGCATCGCGCACGTTGCCGCCACGACCGGAATCAACGTGGTGATGAATGATATTGGGCAGGAACAGCTCGACAAGGCGATAGCCACTATCGATAAAAACCTAGAGCGTCAGGTAAACCGGGATAAAATCAGCGCAATGGACAAACATGCCGCGCTCGAACGGCTGACCACGGCAACCGATCATGCTGCGCTTGGCGATTGCGACATCGTGATCGAGGCAGCGACAGAAGACGAAGCCATAAAGCGAGATATTTACAAGACAGTAATCCCGTCCCTCCATGAGGACGCCATAATCGCGTCGAATACTTCGTCGATCTCCATCACTCGACTTGGCGCGACCACCGATCGCCCAGAAAAATTCATTGGCATGCACTTCATGAACCCCGTGCCAATAATGCAATTGGTGGAATTGATCCCGGGAATTGCTACTGACGATAATACGCATAAGGTGGTTGAGGGCATGACCTATCGTATGGGTAAGACGCCGGTTATCTCAGAAGACTTCCCGGCATTCATCGTAAACCGTATCTTACTGCCGATGATCAATGAAGCGGTCTATACGCTGCACGAAGGTATTGGGTCGGTGAAAGATATAGATACCGCCATGAAGCTAGGTGCCAATCACCCCATGGGTCCCCTGGAATTAGCCGATTTCATCGGACTCGATACCTGTCTTGCCGTGATGCAGGTGCTATATGACGGCCTTGCGGATACCAAGTACCGCCCTTGTCCACTGCTAGTTAAATACGTCGAAGCTGGCTGGCTGGGCCGCAAGTCCGGCAAGGGTTTTTACGACTATTCAGGCGACCAACCCGTCCCGACCCGTTAAGCTAGTAGAGTTATTCTCCAACGTATAAGAGCGCTGTCACCGTTCTTAAAGGAGGGTAGACGACGCATGGCGCCGCTTGCTTTCCCTATTCCGCCGCCTGGGTCGGCATCTCTTCTTTATTTGGTGCCCACTGCCCGGTGCCTTCCAAGGCCATCGCGGCCGGCATGACCTCTTCAGCAAAACGTTTCATGGACGCCGTAGCCAGCTCATGCGACATACTGGCAATCTGGAACATGCCGAGGAAATATCCGAGACCAACCTTTT
>JAYYZV010000161.1:0-7784 GCA_036339975.1 Pseudomonadota bacterium
CTCGCCGGTTGCGGCGTAGGCGTGCGGTCATGATTGTCATAATCGATTACGGGCGCGGTAATCTATTCAGTATTGAGCAGGCGTTGAGGCATTTGCGTGCCGACTACTCGGTTAGCGGCGACCCGGCACTGATTGCAGGGGCAAATCGTCTGATACTTCCCGGCGTCGGTGCATTCGGGGATGCCATGCAGACATTGTTCGCCCGTGGCCTAGTAGAACCTATTCGGCAAAGTGCGCGGCGTGGGATTCCGCTTCTCGGCATATGCCTTGGGATGCAGCTATTATTCGAGCGTAGTGTCGAATTTGGAGAACATGCGGGGCTTGCCCTTATCAAGGGGTCTGTGGGACCGTTGCCCTCCGGCGACATGCGTGTCCCTAATGTCGGCTGGCGCAAACTGGTACCGAACCTCGGCAATAAGATGCTGGAGGATGTAGAATCAGATACGATGGTGTATTTTGTCCATTCATTCGTAGCGCGCCCTGCCGATCCGAGCGTTGTTGCGGCAACGATCCCCTTCAATGGAGAGAATGCGACAATCGCCGTCGCTAGCGGAAACATCGCCGGTTATCAGTTTCATCCCGAAAAGAGCGGTCATGTTGGTTTGGCTCTACTCGAAAAATTCGTGTCGGCTGACATATGAAACGAACCGTTATCCTGACCGGGTCGGAACTACGGCATAGATTCGTCCGTAAGCTAATTTCTGCAAGCCCGGGAATTAACGTCGTCCGCAGCTATTGCGAGGGGACCGAGAAGGCACTCAAAACGCTCGCACTGGGAAAAGGCGAGGAAGCAGCTGACCTAGAGCTAGAACACCTACGCGCGCGTGACCAATCAGAAGAGGATTTCTTTTCCCACCTTGTGCGGTTGATTGACGACCGTTCAAACCCCATTAGCCTTCCCAAGGGCGGTGTCAATTCGGCCAACGTATACAAGAATCTGTGCGACCTAGACCCAGATCTGCTCATTTCCTACGGGTGCTCCATAGTCAAGGACCCTCTTCTCAGCCGTTTTACCCCCGGCTTTGTCAACGTCCATCTCGGGCTTTCGCCGTATTACCGGGGGGCCGGGACGAATTTCTGGCCGTTCGTAAATGGTGAACTGGAATATGTTGGTATCACCTTCATGCACATAGATGCAGGTATAGACACGGGAGAAATCATTCATCAGATGCGACCGCGAATCGTGCCCGGCGACGACATCCACAGTATCGGCAATCGACTTATCGGTGATATGGCGCGGATGTACGCCGAAATCATTCGCAAGTTCGATGATCTGCATCCGATGCCGCAACTTCCGGTTCCACCCGACGAAAAGGTATACCGGCGTGCAGATTTTACGAACGATTCGGTCGTGCGGCTTTACTTGCAGACACGATCGGGTTTGGTGGACCGGTATCTCCAAGAGCGGGAGGAACGCTGCGCGCGTGTTCCAATCATAGTAAACCCGGCGCTTGCTAGCGCGCCAGGGGAGGGAGGGCCTTGAAGGCGTTGATGTATCACTACGTCCGGCCTGCACCCGTCGGCTTACCCTATTTCCGCTATCTGCATGTCGATGACTTTTGCCGCCAGCTAGATTGGCTTCAGGCGCGGTTTCCGTTCCCGTCGTGGGAGGAATTCCGTGAGGGGGGAAAAACAGGCGCTGCCCCGGAGGGCGTAGTTCTCACCTTCGACGATGGCTTCCGAGATCACTACGAATATGTACTCCCGGAATTGAAGGCTCGGAATCTTTGGGGATTTTTCTTCATTCCAACCGCCCCGCTTGACAGCGCCGTCATCCTGGACGTGCACAGGGTACACCTTATTCTTGGGCTGATCGGCGGCGATAAAGCGTTACAGGCTTTACGGAAGATCACGGACGCTTCTATTATCGTCGTGGCGTATACGGACACCTTCCGCGATTTGACATATACCCACCAAACCAACGACGATGCGACCGCCTTGTTCAAGAAGACACTTAACTACTACATTTCGTATGAGTACCGTGCCGAGGTTATCGCGCGTCTATTTAAAGACGTTTATGGCGATGGCCCGCCGACCGCCGACGAGATATATCTCAGCAGCAACCAGATTCGCGAAATGGCGGATGCCGGGATGGTAATTGGCAGCCACGGGACAAATCATCTGGTATTCAGCAGGCTGCTCGCCGATGAACAGAGATTCGAAATATCGGACTCGACGGCGACGCTGGGGGGGATAATTGGGAATTCGATCGAGACGTTCTGTTATCCATACGGAGGCGCCGGTACGTTTACCGACGAGACCCAGACAATCCTGCATGATCATGGAGTTTTGTACTCCTTTGCGGTCCTGCCCGAGGATATTAATGCAAAGGATTTTTCAGAGCGACCGCACGCACTTCCGAGGTATAACTGCAATCAATTTCCTCATGGTCGGGCGTCGATCGGCGGATCTTCGCCGCCCGCCGCCTAATCCGAAATACGAAGGGAGTCAAAGACGTGCAACGAGTTTTCGTGACCGGTGTCGCCGGTCTCATCGGCCGCCGCCTTGCGGAGAAGCTGGTCGATAGCGGTTTTGCCGTTACCGGCTTCGACCTCGGCGAACAGGTGGGTCTCGCCCGCGACCGGCTCGAAACAATTTCTGCAAAGGGTGACTTTACTGTAACCGAGGGAACCATCCTGGACCGGACAGGTGTAGCCCGCGCCATGCGGGGTTGTTCGGTCGTCGTTCACCTTGCGGCGATGCTAGGCGTCAAGCGTACGGAGGACGATCGCCTGCGCTGTCTGGAAATTAACATCACCGGCAGCGACTATATTCTTAACTCGGCGATGCTGAACGGCATCGATCATGTCATCGTAGCATCGTCCTCTGAGGTATATGGGGAGCCCATCTCTAATCCCGTCAAAGAAACCGACATAACCCAGGGGAAAACGGTCTACGCAATTTCAAAGCTGGCGAGCGAAGAACTCGTCATTGGTTACGCACAGGCCTTCCCGTCGCTCAGCTATACTATCGTCCGGTTTTTTAACACATACGGTGAAGGCCAAGTGGCGCAATTCGTTCTGACGAAATTCGTCCGTGAGGTATTGGAAGGTCGTAATCCCGTAGTCTACGGCGATGGAACGCAGGTTCGTAGCTACGCACATGTCGACGATATCACCGAGGGGCTGATCGATATCATCCGTAACCCCAAAGCCCGGAATAAAGTATACAATCTCGGCAACGGGGCCGATGCAATGACGCTGAAGGATCTCGCCCAGCGTGTAATTGACCTGCTACGCCCGGATGACGGGCTGGAGGTTGAGGTGCTTGGCAGTTTTCAGGGGTCGGACCGGTTAGCGGAGCGCGAAATTCATCACCGAGTTTGCGACAGCACAAAGGCTTTCGAGGAACTTGGCTTTAAGGCGACGGTGACTTTAGATGAAGGCATCAAACGTATCGCAGCCCAGACAGAAATCCAGCACAACTGGCCCAACGCCGAGACGTTGCGTTCATAAGAACTTATTGGGCGCCGGCATCGTACGCGATATACGTTATCCTGACGGGTGTGTTATGAAACAATGCGGATTTCCATGATCAAAGCCAAACGGTTCCTCGCCGTTATACCGGCACGTGGCGGCTCTGCCGGCGTCCCCGGGAAAAACATCAAACTATTGGCCGGCAAGCCGTTGATTGCCTATACGATAGATCAGGCAAATGCCGTGCCTGAGCTCGACAGCGTTGTTGTGTCTACCGACGATGCTACAATCCGTGAGGCGGCACAGGCGCTTGGCGCTAAAGTGATCGACAGGCCGGCAGAGTACGCCACCGCGGAGGCACGGTCGGAGGGGGCGTTGTTACATGCACTCGATATGCTAGAGCTGGCGGGAGAAACTTTCGACTACATAGTCGTGCTGGAACCGACATCCCCTTTCCGATCGCCGGAACTCGTCCGGGAGAGTCTTCGTCGTATCGTCGATACCGACGCCGACTCTCTATTGGCGGTGCGAGCGATTCATGAAATTACCGGCGTCATCGACGACGAGGGCTATTTCCGCGCTTTTGTTCCGGGTCAGGCGCGGCGGCGTCAGGACCGCCCGCCAAGCTACAGCGAGGCAAGCACGATCTACGTGGGTCGCGTCGACGACCTGCGGCGCACAGAATCGCTGGTGTGCGAGAACTGGCTGGCGATCGAGGTGCCCGCCGAGCAGGCTGTTGATATAAATACTCTTGAAGATTTTGAATATTGCGAGTTGATGATGCAAAAAAGAATGCAAGTGCAATGACCAAAGCCATCCAGATTGCAGACCGTCAGGTTGGCGAGGGGTTTCCACCGTATGTTGTTGCCGAGGCTTGTATCAATCACCAGGGCGATCCGGAGCTGGCGAAGAAAATGGTCTACATCGCCCACGCGATGGGCTGCGATTCGATCAAGTTTCAGATCCATGTTCTGGACGATGAAATGCTGCAAGAAGCGCCGCAGTCCGACAATTTCGCTGAGCCACTTTATGACACACTGGAAAAGACTAACCTGTCTGACAACGTTCATCGCGAATTGATGGCGCTGTGCGAAAGCTTGGGCATCCAATATCTGTGCACACCGTTTTCCAAGGCCGGTGTCGACCTGCTGATGGAACTCGGGGTTCATGTATTCAAAGTAGGATCAGGGGAACTTACCAACATCCCGCTGCAGAAACATATTGCATCCAAGGGCAAGCCGATGATCATCTCGACCGGCATGGCGACCGAAGATGAGATTGCGGAGACCGTCGAAGCGGTAATGGCAACCGGGACGCCGTTCATTCTTACGCACTGCGTGTCCGCCTACCCCACTCCCTACAATCGTGTAAATCTCGGCAATATTCCCAAGTACCGTGACCGGTTTGGTGTTCCCGTCGGACTGTCGGATCATTCAGTCGGTATCTACACGTCGTTGGGTGCGGTAGCGCACGGTGCCTGCTTTGTCGAAAAACATTTCACGCTCGATAGGTCTATGCCGGGGCCCGATCATGAATCGTCGCTCGAACCCTATGAACTCGGAGAATTGGTGAAAGGTTGCCGCGCCGTTTTCGAAGCGAATGGCAGTGATCGTGAAATTTTTCCCGAAGAGCGCGAAATCGTTGCATGGGCACGCGAGACAGTTGTGTCCGAGAAGGATATACCAGCAGGCGCAGTGATTAGGGCAAACATGGTTACCGTAAAAAGACCAAGCCCAGGTCCTGGCGCGATTCCCGCCAAAAGTCTCGATGAGGTGATAGGAAAAACAGCTGCCACTAGAATTACGGGCAATCGACAAATTCGGTGGAGTGATTTAGAGGGATGAGCGTTCGCAGGCTTCTTTTCATCCTCGAATCCCGAGCAACATACGGGTACTCTAAAAACGTTATCACAGCGGCTGCCGCTTTTCCTAAACTGAAAATTCAAACGATCGTCACCGGCGCCCATTTGATGCCGGAGCTTGGCAACAGCGTAGACCTGATCCGAAATGATGGGATTCCAATCTCAGCAGAGGTGCCGATGGCCCCCGCCGATACGCGGGGGGGGGCTTGGGCCCGCGCGTTGGGCAAAGCGGTGGAAGGTTTCGCCAACGCGTTTGAGGAACTGTCTCCTGACATCGTCGTGCTTTCAGGCGACCGGGCGGAGACTTTCGGTGCCTGTGTGGCAGCATCGTATATGAACGTGCCGCTGGCACATATCCAAGCAGGCGACAAATCTGGTCATATTGACGATAACGCACGCATGGCTATCGGAAAACTCGCGCATATCCATCTCGCCTCCTGCAACGATTCCGCCGAACGTCTCCGACGGATGGGTGAAGAAGAATGGCGCATTAATAACGTCGGCGCGCCGCAGCTCGACAATATCTTAGGGCGCGACTACACAGCCGATTCTGTCAATGTCGGAGAGGCGGAGCATGACCTTTCCCAGCCGTATATCCTTCTGGTCATGCATCCTATCCTTGTTGAACGCGAAGAAGCCGCCGCGCAAATGGCGGCAGCGTTGAAAGCAGCCGTTGCACCTGGCATACCAGTTTTCTGCATTTACCCTAATTCTGACCTAGGCTACCAAACCATGGTTGCTGTGATTGAGAACGAGAGACGAAAGAACTTTACAGCACTGCGCAATGTTGACCGGGAAGAGTACCTGGCCCTGCTTGCCAACGCAGCGGTTCTTGTTGGAAATTCGTCCAGCGGTATCCTTGAAGCTCCGTCTTTTCGTATCCCGGTGATAAATATTGGTAACCGCCAGCGCGGACGCCCGCAGGCGTCCAACATTTTAAACTGCGGTTACACGACGGCCGAGATCGCGGCGGCCATAGGGAAAGCCCTGACAAATCAAGCGTTCCGGAAAGCCTGCGCGGAGGCAGTTAATCCCTACGGCGATGGAAAAAGCGGTGAACGTATTTGCAACATACTGCAGAATGTTTCGCTCGACCGGAGGCTTCTGGATAAGCAAACAATTTATTAAAAAGCGGAATGAATATCGGGCTTGGAGCGGTAGAAGATTCACGAAGTGAACGTTCTTATCTCGAATCAGTTTCTGTGGCAGGATAAAACGCGTTTGCAATCTGGGCACTCATATAAATCACACCGAAATGTAATTCTTGACGTTCATATAGTGAACATGATATCTTCGTGCGGGAAATGCCGTAATTGCTAATGGAGAGCATGGCACAAAAATGGCCGGCGGTGACAACAAACCAAGCGAAACCAATCCCAACGCCATAACGCTTGGGGTGTTGAGCGCGATTGAGGAAGACGACCGTGCAACACAAAGAGCGATTTCACGGGATCTTGGTATCGCGCTCGGCTTGACCAATGCCTACTTGAAACGATGCGTTCGCAAGGGCTTTGTCAAAGTGCAACAGATACCTGCCAATCGATACGCTTACTACCTTACTCCGCAGGGCTTTGCGGAAAAAAGCCGGCTAACAGCAGAATATCTGTCCACGTCATTTAATTTCTTTCGTTCATCGCGTGAACAGATAGCCGATTTATTCGAGGAATGCGAGCGCAAAAGGTGGACACGCGTCGCGCTTGCCGGTTATGGGGATCTAGCTGAAATTGCTACCCTTTGCCGACGCGAGGAATCTGAGGTCGAGATCATCGGTATCATTAATACCGCACCGGATGACAGCAGGGCGGAGGCACCGTCTCGCTTCGCCGGATTACCGGTCGTCGAAATGCTGACCGATCTCACGAAAGTACATGCCGTTATTGTAACCGATATCGTGAATGCCCAGCGTGTTTACGATGGACTTAGCAAAGCGATCCCTCCCGAGCGCATACTGACGGCTCGTCTCTTAAAAGTGTCGCGGAAACAGCCGGTGCTGATCGATGACTGAACGAAATTCGGAAACATCGAGTCCATCCGACAATCGCTGGTATGTCGCCAAAACGCGCCCCAATGCGGAAGCCTGTGCCACCTTCCATTTAGAACGCCAAGGGTTCGAAGTTTACCTGCCAAAACTTCTGCGTCGGATAAAACATGCTCGCAGAACCAGTTGGCAGCCTAGGCCACTATTTCCTAGCTACCTATTCGTGGCGATGTCAGCGGCACAACAACGCTGGCGTGTCATCAATTCGACGATCGGGGTTGCTCACCTGATATGTGACGATCGAGGGCCAGTTCCAGTTCCGCAGGGGATCGTCGATGACCTCCGAACCGGGGAGGACGAACGCGGCCTCTTGCTCACCGGGCGAAAGACACCTTTCGAGAAAAACACCGCGGTCGAAATCATGTCCGGCCCATTTGCCGATCATGTCGGCCGTTTCGTAGGCGCAAACGATGATGAACGCGTTGTTATCCTGATGGATCTTCTAGGACGTCAGGTAACCGCAGAAGTA
>JAYYZV010000162.1:0-28123 GCA_036339975.1 Pseudomonadota bacterium
GTCGCACGAAGTCGTTGGAGCCGAATATAAATCGAGCTACTCAAGGCTGAAATTAAACGGTTATTGGCTGGCTTGGGCTTTGTTGGCTTTCACAAACGCCTAAGAAAGGTGTTCAGGAACAGTTAGTGCCTGTGGTCGGGGTGTATGTTCTATATGCATTTCCTTTTATAAAACTGTCTGCGTAGGAGTAATGACTGAATGACCAAGATCAGCAAATTCGACCGCCCCGTTCCCGGCGATAACAAACAGATGGAATGGGTTAGCGACGTCTCGGCCGAGATGCTCCGCAAGCTGGGCGTCAAATATGTGTCGCTGAACCCGGGAGCGAGTTATCGCGGATTCCACGATTCTCTGGTGAATTATCTGGGTAACGAAGAGCCGCAGATGCTGCTTTGTCTTCACGAGGATCACGCGGTGTCCATCGCGCATGGCTATTCGAAGGTGGCTGACGAGATGATGGGTGCGATCTTGCATTCTAACGTCGGCTTGATGCATGGACTGATGGGTGTTTTTAATGCCTGGTGCGACCGTGCACCGATCCTGGTGATGGGGGCGACGGGCCCGGTGGATGCACCATTGCGCCGGCCGTGGATCGACTGGATCCATACAGCTAAGGATCAGGGCGCTTTACTGCGCAACTACGTCAAATACGATGACGAGCCTCGCTCCGCCGAGGCGATTGTCGAGACCATGCTGCGCGCCAATATCATGGCGCAGCAGGCGCCCAAGGGACCGGTCTATGTCTGTTTTGATGCTGGACTGCAGGAAACGCCACTCAGGGAGGGAGAGGTTTCAATTCCCGATGTGGAAAGGTTTCAGCTTGCGGACCCACCCCCTGCTTCCGACGATGCGGTTGAGGCGACGGCTGACCTGATCGTCAACTCGAAGAATGTCGTTTTCATGTTCGGGCGAATGTCGGCGACTATGGAAGACTGGCAGCAGCGGATTGATCTTGCGGAATTGTCCGGTGCCGGTGTTATTACGGATCTCAAGAACCGTGCCACGTTTCCAACCGGTCATGGTTTGCATGTCGGCGCACCATCTAACTGGGTCAGTCCTTTGGGGCAAGAGGAACTGATGCAGGCTGACGCGGTTATCGTATTTGACTGGATAGACCTCGCCGGTTCGCTGAAACCGCTTGCTCCGCGGGGTGGCATTCCGGGTAAGATCGTAAACTGCTCAGTGGATTCATACGTGCATAACGGGTGGAGTGCCGATCACTTTGGGCTGGCACCGGCCGATATTCCTGTGTTGGCCGATCCGGATATATTTGCCGGGCAACTCCTTGGGGCCTTGAAGGAAAAATTCAGTGGCAAATCCCGCTGGGACGGAACGGCTAAGGAAAAGGCTGTGCCACCGGTACAAGAGGACAAAACGGAAGAAGCGGCTATCGCACCGCGTGATATCGCCTACGCCCTGAAGGAGGCGCGCGGTGATCACGAAATTACGCTGACCAGAGTGCCGCTGGGATGGGCGGCAGATTCATGGGAAGTCGGCCATCCGCTTGACTATCTCGGGAATGATGGTGGCGGCGGATTAGGAAACGGTGCAGGCAGCGCCATCGGCGTTGGCCTCGCACTGATGGACAGTGACCGTATTCCGGTCGCCATCCTTGGTGATGGAGATTTCATGCAGGGCGGCTCTGCTTTGTGGACGGCCGCACATTATCAGATCCCCGTTTTGATCATCATTTCGAACAACCGATCGAACTTTAACGACGAGGTGCATCAGGAAGCGATGGCTACGCAGCGTAACCGGCCGGTGGAGAACCGCTGGATCGGGCAGCGGATCGATGATCCGGCGCTGGATCTGGCGGGTTATGCTCGATCGCAGGGTGTAAAAGCTGACGGGCCAATCCAGAAGGTCGGGGATATGGTTGAGGCTTTCGAGAAGGGGCTTGCGGCTGTTGAGGCGGGCGAGCCGTACTTTATCGATGTCCGGGTGCAGCCTGGTTACTCATCTCCAATGGTGACCCGTGCCAGCGGCGAGGCATCGACCGGCAAGGCAAGCTAGGGGGAGGAGTGCAGTGGCCGATATTCTCGAAATCAAGAACGTCTCCAAAACATACAACGCTGATAGCGATAACCCTGTTGTTGCACTGAATGGCGTCGATCTGAATGTATCGGAAGGTGAGTTCGTCTCGATCATTGGCCCGTCGGGCTGCGGGAAATCGACACTATTCAACGTTATCGGTGGTCTAATTGACGACCACGATGGCCAAGTCTTGATCGAAGGCCGCCCCGTAGATGGTGCACACAAGGACGTCGGCGTGGTGTTTCAGGAAGAGTCTACGTTTCCCTGGCGAACAACCCTAGACAACGTGGCCTTCCCTCTTGAGATCGAAGGAGTCGAAAAAAATGACCGCCAAGAATTGGCTCGAAAATTCATAAAGCTTGTCGGGTTGGACGGTTTCGAGAACCATTTTCCGGCTCAATTGTCGGGGGGTATGAAACAGCGCACAGCCGTCGCGCGAACACTGGCTTACGAACCGCGCATTATGCTGCTGGATGAACCATTTGGTGCGCTGGACGAACAGACCCGCATGCTGCTAGGGGACAAGATGCTGGAGATCTGGGCCGCACTGAACCAGACTATGTTGCTGATCACGCATAATATTACTGAGGCGGTACAACTTTCGGATCGCGTTGTGGTGATGTCGTATCGGCCGGGAACGATAAAGGAAATCATCGAGGTCGACCTGCCGCGGCCGCGGTCGTCAGAGGTAATCTCGACGCCGGAATTCGGCACCTATGTTGGTAGACTGTGGACCCTGCTTAGGGAGGAGGCATCACGCGGAATGGTTGATGAGGAAGCCGCAATTGCGGCAACATAGGGGTCCTTCGTTTGATAATTGAACTAAATTTCACCTAAGGGGCACACAAACCAGGAGGAAAAAATGTCCAATATATTGAAATCAGTAGTAATTGCGGCGGCGAGTACAGCGGTGTTGGCAGCGCCAGCACTAGCTGCCGATAAGGTGCGTGTTATTAACAGTACAAAAGTTGTTTTCGAAATGGAGCATCCGTATTCAGCGGCTGAAAACGGAATTTTTAAAAAATACGGGATAAAAGCGTCCGTAATTCATGGTTCCGGCGGCGCTGCTTCGCTACAGACCATATTGACCGGTAGTCAGGACGTTGCGTGGGGCAACGGTGTTCTTGGGGTTGTTTCGGCTTATGCGAAGGGCGCACCCATTCGTGTGTTGGGCAGCAACATTCGTGGCGTGCCGGATTTGTACTGGTATGTGAAAAACGATAGCCCCATTAAGAGCTTCAAGGACTTAACCGCTAAGCACGAATTGGTTTATTCGCGCCCCGGTTCTACGACAAATCTTGCCGCCATCTATATTAAAAACGCGCTTGGTCTCAAGTCAAAGCTAGTTTCGGTTGGTGGTCCGTCGGGATCGCGGACCCAGGCGATGTCGGGACAGGTCGCGACCGGTTGGTCGGTGTTTCCGCTTAACAAAGGCCTCATCCGTAGCAAAAAGATTCGTGTTATCGGCACGGGTAAGCAAGCTGCAGGTCTAGTTGGCGTAACTATTCGCGTGATCGTCGCCAATTCTAACTGGCTGGATAAAAATCGGGATGTAGCGAAGAGATTTATGCTCGCGATGATGGAAGGCCGTGCACACACCTATAATAGTGTTGAGCAGATGAAGACTTACGCTGCTCGTTGGAAGTTGAACTTCGATGACGTCAAAGACGCGGGAAATGATACGCCAGCCGAAGTGACTACGATTCTGCCGGTCGCCGGTCTCGACGTAATTAACAAAATTGCTCTGGAAAACAAAAAGATCAAAAAACTACTTACCAAAGAACAACTTCATGAGCTTGTCCACCCGATGGGCTACAAGCCAATCTGATCGCGAAACAACCGGTAGCCGGGGATCATGGCCAAATTGCATAAAATGCCCATCGTCGTCGGGTTATTCGGGCTCATCGCAGCTGCGATGCTGCTTGAATTTTCCGTCGATGCGGGCTGGGTGATGCAACTGGTCGTTCCCCGGCCTTCGGATACTATTCTTGCTTTCCCGGACGTTCAGGCGGATATGGACCTGTTCGGGAATTTTTTCGTAACGCTGGGAATGACGGCGGGGGCCACGCTACTGGCCCTGATGATCGGCGTACCCTTTGGATATTTTCTCTGGCGCAACACTAAATATGGTGTCGCCTACGAAGGATGGCTTGCAGCCGCTTTCGCCGCGCCGACGGTTCTGTTGTATCCTCTGTTCCTTGTGATTTTCGGACGCAGCCATGCAACCCTGATCGCCATGGGTTTCATTCCGGGGGCTATTCCAATAATTATTCAGACGCGACAAGGGCTGCTTGGCGTTTCGCGAACACTGTTGAACGTTGGTCGTAGTTTCAACGTGACGGACCGGGATCTATTTTGGAAGATTCAGCTTCCGAGCGCGGTGCCCACCATATTTACCGGTATCCGCATCGGCGTGATGTATACGCTGGTGAACATCGTAGCGATTGAATACCTAATCGATTTCGGCGGATTAGGACGAATCGTGTCGGAAATGTATTTCCGGTTTGATACTCCCGGCACTTATGCCAGCATTATCGCAGTGGTCCTTGTAAGCGTTTTCTTTTACTGGGGTTTCGGAAGGATTGAGAAATGGCTCAGACCGGTGTGATCGAGAGTAAGTCAAACGGCAGCACTTTATCGTTTGGCGGGTCGGTCAGGCGAATTCGTTTAGTTACGGCAATCGGACTTGTGCTGGCTTGGGAAATCATCGCGACGCTTGGAACTGTTGGTATCCTCTATAATGATGTGGTTCCCCATATATGGGGAATTGTCTACGCAATTTATGAAGAGCTGATTTCCGCCGGTTTCTACTACGATCTCGGCATCACCTTCGCGGAGCACATCGTGGGCTTTGTCGTGGGTTCCATTATCGCTATTTTTGTCGGTATCTGGATGGGGTCTAGCCCGCTGGTGCGTGGTGCGTTGGAACCATATCTGAATGCCATCGGGTCGACGCCTAAAATTATATTTCTGCCAATTTTGTTTCTGATGTTTGGCACTGGTATAGAGTCGAAAATGGCTAAGGGCTCCATGTCGGCTTTTTTCCCAGTTGTTTTCACGACTGCACTCGGGATGGTCTTGATCAATCCCGTACTTATTCGGGTCGGCAAAAGCTTTAATCTGAGCAAATGGCAGATGATTTCGAAAATATATATGCCGGCGATGGTCAATCCGGTCATAACCGGACTGCGCCTTGGTATGGCTATTACAGTGATCGGTGTGCTGGTCGCGGAGCTCAAATTCGCCGATGGCGGGCTTGGTTACAGGCTTGGCATCTACTACGAACAGTTTCGCATCGCGCCCATGTACGCGATCATTCTGATTATCTTTGCACTGGCTGCTGCAGCCAATGTTGGGATGACGCGTTTGCAGGACCGGGTAAATCGCCACATGGCGCCGACCTCGACCAAGGGCAAGAAAGCAGGCGGAGTAGCATCCGGCGGACTCGGCGTCGTCGCGACAAATTAATTACGTTCAAAAGGGAAACGGAAGATAATGGCCAAGGAATTGTTTGTCTCGCAAGCGGATGAGCTTGCCGACGGGGATCGAAAAATCGTGCCCAACGGCAATTACGAAATCGGTGTATATCGTGTGAATGGCGAACTCTTTGCCTATCAGAATGTGTGTCCGCACCAAGGTGGTCCCGCCTGCGAGGGACTGCTGATGGCTAAGGTTGAGGAGGTCATTGCCGAGGACAAAACCTATCAGGGAATGACTTTCAACCACGATGAAATGCACATCGTTTGCCCGTGGCACGGCTGGGAATTCGACCTCGCTACGGGTGACATGGTAGCGGATCGAAAATTTCGGCTGAAAAAGTATGATGTAGTCGAGAAGGATAATGGCATTTATGTCACCCTCTGACGAGATCAGCGACGAGGAATTGGCCAAATCCCCGTTCCACGGCAAGGCGACTGCAAGGATTGCGCAAGAGACCGGCGATCCGCTGGCAAATGTTAGTCAGGAGACAGAGGCGCTTAAAACATTGGCGCGAAAATTGATTGATTTACCGGATGGCGAGCCCCCATCGCAAGAAATGATCCAGGAAGGTCTGGATGCGCTTACCAAACTCTATACCGTTCGGTTTCAGGAAGGCGAACGGTGGGATCCATTCCCCAACGGACGTGCGATGCCGGTGACGTCGGTGATGATAATGAGCACCGCCATGCTTCAGGCGGTAAATATCGAGTTGTTTGAATTGGGCATGTGGCAGGCCTGGTCGAGTGGCTAGGACTACTTAAGGAAGGAGGGACGACATGGAAATTCCCACAGATCACCTTAACAAAATGTCCGTTGAGGAGTTCGACACTTCGAAACTGCTGATCAACGCGGCACGTCAGCGAGATCAGCGCGGACTGGAAGATGTGCTGATCGTCGATGTTGATTGTCATCATTACGAAAACGAATCCATGAAGGATATTGTCGAATTTATCGACGATCCGGTCCTTCGCAGAACCGCTCAGGTATATTCCGGCGCCGGTACTGGCGCTAATAACCCGTTCATGATGGGTAGCCCTGGCTCGCAGGATGTTGCTGGCCGTGTGACACGCTATCCGCTGCGCAAGATGGAAGAAACGCCGGAAGACGGCACGCACCGCGATATCCACCTGTCGCTGAAATGGATGGATGCGATGGGTGTTGACTACGTGATGATGTTCCCGACGCCAATGCTGCTACTGGGTTTGCATCCTGTTCCGGAATACGAAGTCGCGATGTCGCGAGCTTATAATCGTTGGCTAACGGAAAAGATTTTGTCGGAGGAGACGCGCCTAAAGACGATGCTCTATCTGCCGTTCAACGATCCGGATGCAACCTACAAGATGGTCCAAGATTTCGGCGACCGCGACGGCGTCTGCGGGTTCATGGTGGTCTCGACGCGTTATAAGCCGGTTTACGATAACGCTTATATGAAAACCTATTCGTTGATTGAGGAAATGGGTAAGCCGCTGGCGTTCCACGGCTCCTACAGTTGGAACGACCAACTTCTCGGCAACACCAACCGTTTCTTAGTCACTCACGCGCTGGGCTTCACGATCTTCAATGCAGTCCATATGTGTAACTGGATTGTCAACGGGCTGCCGGAACGGTTCCCTAATCTTGATGTCATGTGGATTGAATCTGGGCTTGCTTGGGTGCCATGGCTGATGCAGCGTCTGGACAATGACTACCGAATGCGGTCCTCCGAAGCGCCATTATTGAAACGTCTACCCAGCGAATATATGGGCGAAATGTTCTATTCGTCGCAACCGATGGAGATGCCTCATAACCCTGACATTCTTGAGATGACGTTCAAGATGATCAATGCTGAAACACAACTGTGCTGGTGTTCCGACTATCCGCACTGGGATATGGACGTGCCGAGTGTGATTTGGGATTTGCCGTTTCTCGATGACAAGCAGAAAAAGAATATCCTCGGCGAAAACGCACGAAAGCTTTACAATCTGGACGTCTCTGACAGGTTCCCAGACTACCAGCTGCCATCATAGAAACGTGGTGACAGGAGCGGTGTAGCGGATGGAAATCCCCACAGATCATCTGCACAAGATGACCATCGAGGAATTCGATACCTCGAAACTCTTGATCAACGCTACTCGACAGCGAGATCTGCGGAACCTGCAGGATACACTGATCGTCGATGTCGACTGTCATCACTACGAGAACGAGTCTATGGCGGAGATCATCGAGTTCATCGAGGATCCCGTTCTAAGGCGGACCGGTCAGGTTTATGCCGCCGGTGGGGTTGGCGTGAGCCCCTTCACGATCGGTAGTCCGGGCGCACAGGATGTAGCCGGTCGGATTACGCGCTATCCTCTTCGGAAGATGGACCGGACCCCTGAGGACGGCACCCATCGGGATATTCACCTGTCGCTGAAATGGATGGATGCTTTGGGTGTCGATTACGCAATGTTGTTCCCCGGTCCAATGTTGCTGCTAGGGCTTCACCCAGTGCCAGAATACGAAGTGGTGATGTCCCGAGCCTACAACCGGTGGCTTACTGAGCGTATCCTGGCCGAGGAACCACGCCTCAAGACCATGTTGTATCTGCCTTTCAACGACCCAGAGGCAGCGTATCAAACAGTTCGGGATTTTGGAGACGCGCCTGGTGTAGCAGGCTTTATGGTGGTCTCCACCCGATACAAGCCGGTCTATGACAATGCATATATGAAGACCTACGCACTGATTGAGGAAATGGGTAAGCCGCTGTCTTTCCATGCTTCCTATAGTTGGAACGACAAACTTCTTGGCAATACCAACCGATTTCTCGTAACCCACGCGCTTGGTTTCACGGTCTACAATGCTGTGCATCTCTGTAACTGGATTATAAACGGTTTACCGGAACGCTTTCCGAAGCTGAACGTCATGTGGATCGAAAGCGGCCTTGCCTGGATACCCTGGCTGATGCAGCGCCTCGATAACGATTACCGCATGCGGTCATCCGAGGCGCCGTTGCTGAAGAAACTGCCTAGTGAATATATGGCGGATATGTATTACTCGTCCCAACCAATGGAAATGCCACACGATCTGGACATTTTGGAGATGACGTTCAAGATGATCAATGCTGAAACGCAGCTTTGCTGGTGCTCCGACTACCCACACTGGGATATGGATCTGCCGAGCGTGATCTGGGATCTTCCGTTCCTTGATGAACGCCAGCGAAAAAACATAATTGGCGAAAATGCGCGGCGGCTTTTCAATATAGACGTATCCGAAAGATACCCAGATTATTCCGCGGAGATATAAGAAAAGGAGGGGTTCAAGTGTCACCTGAGGGAAACGCCCCATCAAGCGGCGACGTTATCGACGACATAGTGGCAATTCGCGACCGTTGGCATACAAAGCATCACCCTATGTTTCGCGAGCTTTCGAAGGGCACTCTCGATCTGCGTGTCCTTGGCATCTACATGGCCCAGCACGGCAATTTCGTGAAATTCGCCTATCAGGCTTTCGCCGCGATGATCGTGCGCGCTTCCGCTGACGTCCAGGCCATGATGATTGAAAATCTCGCAGAGGAGCAAGGGTTGCTTGCGGGTCCTGATGGTGAAGCGCATAACCATCCACAGATGATCTCGGATTTCTGCGGAGCCGCCGGTCTCACCATGGATGACGTCCGGGCGGTCCAGCCAACGCCATCCTGGTGGGCGCGGCAGTTGCATTATCGGTATGTTTGTGAGAATGAGCCAGTTGGGGTAGCTCTCGCAATGTTGTCCACTCAGGAGGGCCAGCAGCCGGAGCTTAATGCAGAGGTGACGATCCCGGCATTCTCAGCCCATTACGGGTATGACCGTGATGCGAAGGAAATCAAATTCTTCGTCGAACACGAAAGCGCTGATCTGGAGCATTCTCAAAGACAACTCGACCTCTGCGCTGCTCACCTTCGGGATCCGGCACTACACGATCGTGCTCGTCAGGTTGCCGAGGAGGCCTGCATGTTGCGGTGGGCCTCTACGACGGATACATATCGTTTTGAAGCGTTGGGCGAAGTGGACCCAATGCCGCCCACCATGAGCTAACTTCGAAAGAGAGTAATGAGTACGGACCTGCGACAGCTCATTGAGCCTAAATTTAAAGGTACCCTGACGGAAGGATTGGTATCTTTAATCCGTAACAAGCAGGTGGATCAGGCTGACCTTGAAGCTATGGCGCTTTTCACACTTGATGGTGTCGCCAACATGCTGGCCGGCCGTCGCTCAGTTCCCGGCGAAAAGCTGCTGGCTTATCTCAAAGGCCGGGAAGCAGATAGCGGACGCCGTGCTTTGGTAATGGGGGGGCTGACCCATATCCTCGAAGTAGACGATCTTCACAAGGCGTCGGTGGTGCATCCCGCCTGCGTAACCCTTCCAGTAGCAATCGCTTTGGGGCAAGACGACATGCCCGCCGGAGGGGACTTTCTTAAAGCCATCCTATACGGCTTTGAGGCGTGTACTCGTGTCGGTATGGCTGTCGGTAAGGGGCATTACAAGATTTGGCACAATACCGCTACTTGCGGCACATTTGGCGCCGCAATGACGGCGGCGACATTGCTGAGGCTCTCCGATGAGGAAACCGTACACGCCCTAGGAAATGCCGGCACGCAATCCGCTGGACTATGGGAGTTCCTTAATACCGGTGCGATGAGCAAACACCTCCATGCCGGGCGGGGCGCTGAAGCGGGGGTTGTGGCCGCGCAACTCGCTCAGCTTGGCTTTACCGGCCCCCCTGCGATCCTCGAAGGTCCGCAGGGCTTGTTCGCTGGCGCCTGCCCCGACCCCGACCCCGACGCCGTATTGCGGGACCCAGAAGGGCCTTGGCAGGTGCATCTCACCTCGATTAAGCCGTGGCCGTCTTGCCGGCATACGCACCCAGTTATTGACGCAGCCCTGGAAATTTCCCCAAAAATAAATATCGACGATATCGACAGGGTAGATGTTGCGGCTTATCAGGCGGCAATTGACGTTTGTGATCGTCCAGATCCGGGAAGTGAATACGAGGCTAAGTTCTCCCTGCAGCATTGCGTCGCAATCAGCTTGATGGATGGGAAAAACGTGTTCGCGTCCTACGACCCTTCATCGCGGGACCGCGCCGCCGGCTTGCGCAGTCGCATCGAAGTTCGAGCCGGGGAAAAACTTAGCGCCGCCTATCCCAGAGACTGGGGCGGCGAAGTGACCGTGCATCTGAAAGATGGCGGTTTGGTGACCGCCGTACGCGATGCCTGCAAGGGCGACCCCGAGCTGCCGCTGAAACGGGAGGAAATGATCGATAAGGCGCGGGAGCTTCTTTCCTTCGCGGCCGTCAACGATGTTGATGCCTTGGTCGGCGGGATACTCTCCATGGCGAACGGTGGCAGTGTTCCAGAGCTAAAGGTTTAAGGCCGGCGGTATTTTCTTTCATTTCCAGTGATAAGACCTAGTCGAACAAAGGGGACTGCTTTGGATATAGCCGCACTAAACAAGAAAGCTGAAAAACTTCAGGCGCTGATTAATGCTGAGGAAACACTGGTCCTGCCAAATGTCTGGGACGTTGGGAGCGCCCGTGTGGTGGCTGAAGCCGGTTATCCTGTTATCGCGACCTCAAGCGCCGGCGTAGCCTGGTCGTTGGGCTATCCCGATGGAGAATTGATCAGCCGCGAAGATATGTTATCGGTCGTGCGACGGATTGCGGATGGGGTAGATCTTCCGGTTACGGCGGATATGGAGGCAGGCTACGGTGAAGAGCCGGAGGCGGTGGCGGAGACTGTGACGGCTACGCTTGTTGCGGGTGCGGTGGGAGCAAATATTGAGGATTCTTCGACCAAATCGGCTGAGCATATGATGTTGGATTATGACCTGTCGATTGCAAGGATCCGCGCCGGCAAGGAAGCGGCTGCTGCTGCGGGCGTGCCGCTAGTCATAAATGCGCGCACTGATGTCTTCTATGGTGGTGGCAATGAGACTTCTCTGGACGATGCCATCCGTCGTGGTAATGCCTATTTGGAGGTTGGTGCGGGTTGCGTCTTTGTCCCTTTCGTTCGCGACCGAGAAACGATGGAAAAGCTTGTGACCTCCATCGATGGTCCCGTCAACGTCCTCGCTAATCCGGCTGCCCCAAGTCTCGATGAACTACGCGAGATTGGCATTGCCCGTATTAGTATAGGCGGTCTCTTCTCACTGATGGTTTATACCCAAGTCCGGGACGCCTGTGCCGAACTAAACAAAACCGGAATGTTGGAGTGGGGGAAAAATAACATCCTTCATCCCGAGATGAATAAGTTGATGGAATGACCAACTCCGGTTTAGGTTTTGGCTTTCACCCCTTCAACGCAGCCTGCTGAATTTCTGACAATGTAGTGGTTGGAAGCACGGCGTCTGGCTCGATCACAAGCTCAATCAGAGACGGGCCTTTTGCTTCGAGGCATCTGGTGAACGCCGGCTCGAAATCTTCGGTCTTGGTGACCGTTTCACCGTGGGCGCCATATGCGTGAGCAAGGGCAGCGAAATCCGGGTTTACCAGATCGGTGCCTGATTTGCGTTTTGGGTAGTGCGTTTCTTGATGCATGCGAATTGTGCCGTACATCCCGTTATTAACCACCACAAAAATTGTTTGGCTTCCGTGCTGCACGGCGGTTCCGATTTCCTGACCGTTCATCTGGAAACATCCATCGCCATTAAACGAAACGACGATGCGACCCGGATAGAGAAGACTTGCCGCCACTCCCGATGGGACGCCATAGCCCATTGCACCCGACTGCGGTGCCAGCTGGGTACCGTATTTTTTATATCGGAAAAACCGGTGAACCCAGACGGTGTAGTTTCCTGCACCATTAGTGATCAAAGCATCTTCCGGCAGGTTATCGCTTAGCCAGCCGACGATCTCACAATAATTAACGTCTCCAGGCATTGCTGCTGGGGCTGAAAACGCCATGTATTCTGCGTGCGCTGCTTCGGGTTCGCTTTGCCAGATTGCGTCAACGGGTTCCATAGCCTTGGCGGCAGCACAAAATTCGGCCATGCCGGCATTAATACCGAGATCGGCTTGGTATACCTTGCCAAGCTCCTCCACCCCGGCACAAATGTGAATCATGGTCTGCTTCGGCTTGGGAAGAGTAAAATAGGTATATCCGCCGCTAATGATTTCGCCTAGCTGTGCGCCAAGGACGATTAACAGATCAGTCTCGTCTAGCCGTTGCTTCAGTCTAGGGTTAATGCCGAGACCTACAACGCCGGCAAAATTGGGATGCCGGTTATCCATCAGGTCCTGACGGCGGAATGCGACGGCAACGGGGAGGTGATTTGCTTCCGAGAAAGCGGCTAGATCATCGCACGCTTCCTGCGTCCAACCCCCGCCACCCGCTAATACCAGCGGTTTTTTAGCCGCCGATAACATGTCGCGGCATTTTTCCATATCTGCCGCACCGCAACTTGCTTGAGCAGAATGATAGACCTGGCCGTCCACTGCATTGGCACGCTCTACCTGCATGTCCTCCGGAAGGGCGAGGACGACGGGGCCGGGTCGACCGGACGTGGCAATATGAAACGCGCGGCTGACCATTTCGGGGATACGGGCTGCATCGTCAATCTGTGCTACCCACTTCGTCATTTCACCAAACATGCGGCGGTAGTCAACTTCTTGGAACGCCTTGCGTTCTGCCATCTCGCGAGCGACCTGACCGACGAACAAGATCAGTGGCGTCGAATCTTGGCGCGCGGTGTGAATGCCGACCGAGGCATTGCTCGCGCCTGGGCCACGCGTGACGAATGCGATGCCCGGCGTGCCAGTCATCTTGCCCCATGCGTCTGCCATATTGGTTGCACCACCTTCCTGGCGGCAGACGACTAACTCGATTTTATCCTGTGCGTCGTGAAACGCATCCAACGTGGCGAGGTAGCTTTCTCCCGGTACACAGAAGACCTTATTAACGCCGTGCAGGCCGAGGCAGTCCACCAATATTT
This sequence comes from Pseudomonadota bacterium, assembly GCA_036339975.1. Classification (GTDB taxonomy): domain Bacteria; phylum Pseudomonadota; class Alphaproteobacteria; order MPNO01; family UBA830; genus UBA830. Next base: position 13,440 of record JAYYZV010000162.1, read on the forward strand.
GTCCGCCGGTACGAAGGTTCGAAGAGGAAGGATCGTGCATTCTTTTTCCTTGTCGGTTTGGCCTCGAACATGCGTTCGCCTGCCGCGATCTTAATGTTTTACAATCGGTCGCCGGGTTGAAAAATTCAACTTATCGGCGCTAATTTAAAACTATAGACATAGGCTATAGCCTATAATCCACGAAACATACGTATATACAGATGCAGCGTGTCACAGCGTCTGACCCCCGACAAGGCGTAGGGCGCGTTTCGTTGACGCAAGCGGGGGCGAGGCTATGATGTCGCGCGACCCCCCCCCTTTTTCGGAGCTGTTTGTTTGTGAAGAATCATACCGTCAAGGTTTATCCCTCGAAGCAGGAATTGAAACGCGAAGACCAGCTGGCATGGAAGATTGCCGCCGTGGCTTCGGACTCGGTTGATGTCGATGATGACGTCACCGACATGGTTATCAACCGGATGATCGATAACGCTTCTGTAGCGATGGCGTCGGTTAACCGGCGTCCGGTCGCGAATGCCCGTGCGATGGCGATCTGTCATCCACGCGACGGCGGTGCGACGATCTTCGGCTTGCCCGGCGCTCAACGGTTTTCTGCTGAATGGGCAGCTTGGGCGAACGGCACGGCGGTTCGCGAGCTGGATTATCACGACACCTTCCTCGCTGCAGACTATTCTCATCCGGGCGACAACATTCCGCCAACCCTTGCCGTCGCCCAGCAAAAAGGCCGGAGCGGTGCCGAGTTATTGCGCGGCATCGCCACGGGTTATGAGATCCAGGTCAATCTGGTTAAGGGTATCTGCCTGCACGAACACAAGATCGATCACATTGCCCACATTGGCCCTTCTGCGGCTGCTGCTATCGGAACGTTGATGGGACTGGATACAGAAACGATCTATCAGTCGGTGCAGCAGGGTCTACACGTCACCTGCACGACACGCCAGTCGCGAAAGGGTGAGATTTCGAGCTGGAAGGCCTACGCGCCATCGCATGCAGGGAAGCTGGCGATCGAAGCTGTTGACCGCTGCATGCGGGGTGAGGGTGCGCCGTCTCCGATCTACGAAGGTGAGGACAGCGTAATCGCGTGGATGCTCGATGGCCCTGGTGCAAGCTACACTGTGCCGCTGCCGGAGCCGGGAGAGACCAAGCGCGCGATCCTTGAAACTTATACCAAGGAACATTCAGCGGAATATCAGAGCCAGGCGCTGATTGATCTGGCGCGAAAAATGGGCGCGCAGATTTCGGATTTCGATGCTGTAGAAAATATCGTTATCGAGACCAGTCACCATACTCATTATGTGATCGGGACGGGTGCTGGAGATCCGCAGAAAATGGATCCCGAGGCCAGCCGTGAAACGCTGGATCATTCGATCATGTATATTTTCGCTGTCGCGCTGCAGGACCAGACATGGCACCACGTCAATTCCTACGCGCCGGAACGCGCGCAGCGGCCGGATACGGTGAAGCTTTGGCATAGTATTTCGACAGTTGAAGACCCTAAATGGACCGAGCGCTACCATCACCCCGACCCTAACCGACGGGCGTTTGGCGGTCGTGTCATCATTACGATGAAGGATGGCTCGACGCTGGAAGACGAGTTGGCGGTGGCGGACGCGCATCCAGCGGGAGCACGGCCATTTGCGCGGGAAAATTACATCGAGAAGTTCACAACGCTGGTCGATGGGATCATCAGTGTTGGCGAACGCAACCGTTTCCTCGATACGGTACAACGTCTCCCCGACTTAACGGCCGGGGAATTGGGTGGGTTACACGTTGCGCTGGATGAGGCTCCCCTGGATCATGCGGAGCGAGATAATCGAGGAATTTTCTGATGCTTTTCAGTAAGAAAACGGCAATGGAGAAACGCGCAGCGTTCCGCGAAGAACTGGCGACAGGCCGCCTCCTGCAGTTTCCAGGGGCCCATGCACCCCTCGTATCGTTGATAATTGAAGAGCAAGGCTTCGACGGCGTCTATATTTCCGGAGCAGCGTTGTCGGCCGACCTGGGTCTGCCCGACATCGGGCTGACTACGCTGACCGAGGTGTCCCAGCGCGGCCGGCAAATTGCCCGTGTCACGGATCTGCCGGCCCTGATTGATATCGATACCGGGTTTGGAGAGCCGATGAGTGCGGCCCGCAGTGTACTCGAATTCGAGGAACTTGGTCTCGCGGGCTGTCATCTTGAAGATCAGGTGAACCCGAAACGCTGCGGCCATCTCGACAATAAATCCATCGTGTCGGTGTCCGAAATGACGATGAAAATCCGGGCTGCCTCGGATGCGAAAAAGGACGAGAATTTTCTACTGATGGCGCGGACGGATGCGCGCGCGCCGGAAGGTCTGGAAGCAGCGATAGATCGCTGTAAGGCGTACGTCGATGCCGGCGCTGATGGGATTTTTCCGGAGGCGCTTCAAGGGTGGGAAGAATACGAAAAAGTGCGCGAGGAGATCGACGTGCCGCTTCTGGCCAACCTGACGGAGTTCGGGAAGACTCCGCTACTGACTAAGGAAGAGTTGGAAAATATTGGCTACAACATCGCGATCTACCCGGTGACGTCGCTGCGGCTGTCCATGAAAGCGGTAGAGGACGGGTTTTCCATAATTAAGCAGCAGGGAACGCAACGGGAAATCGTCGATCGGATGCAGACAAGGTCGCGTCTATATGAAGTAATCCACTACGAAGATTACGATAAATTCGATAATGAAATCTTCAATTTCGGAAGTGAAGGTCATGGAGGCGAATGATGGTAAAGGCATCAAAAACGAAAAAAGCTAATAAAAAGGTGCCGCAAAGGTCGAAGACGCCAAAAAATAAAAAAATATCGGAGCCGACGATCTACAAGGGGCTGGCCGGTGTCACCGTCGATACGACATCGGTGTCCAAGGTGATGCCGGAAACTAACTCTCTGACCTACCGGGGCTATGCCGTTCAAGAACTTGCTGCGGGGTGCAAGTTTGAAGAGGTAGCCTATCTGATGTGGCATGGCGAGCTCCCGACCCGATCACAACTGCGGAAGTTCGAGAAGGATGAACGGAGCCGCCGTAATATTTCCCGCGCTCATGTAGATGTCATTCGCCATTACCCGAAGCGGGCGCATCCTATGGACACGCTAAGAACTTCGGTGAGCTATCTCGGTACGACGGAAACCGCCTGGGGCGGGGAACCCGCAGCAAAAGATCTGGACCGGGCAATGAATTTGCTGGCGAAAATTCCAACCATGATCGCTACTGATTATCGATTCCGTATGGGGCTGGCGCGAAAGGCACCACGCAATGACCTGTCGATGTCGGAGAACTTCTTCTACATGTGTTTTGGTGCCGTACCGTCAAAGGAGGTTATCCGAGCTTTTGATATTTCATTGATCCTATACGCCGAACATAGCTTCAATGCATCGACGTTTACGGCGAGAGTGATCACATCGTCGCGATCAGACATTTATAGCGCCGTCACCGGCGGGATCGGCTCTCTCAAAGGTCCGCTGCATGGGGGTGCGAATGAAGCCGTTATGCAAAATCTTCTTGAAATCAAAACACCTGAACGTGCAGAAAAATGGTTGCGCGATAAACAGGCCAATAAAGAACTAGTCATGGGCTTTGGGCACCGGGTTTACAAGCAGGGCGATTCTCGGGTTCCCACAATGAGGGCAGCGCTAGAGGACCTCGCCAAATGGAAGGGTGATAACAAGTGGTTGGAGATTTCTGATGTTCTTCAGAATATCATGATCAACGAGAAAGGAATTCACCCCAATCTCGATTTCCCCGCCGGGCCTGCCTATTACTTGATGGGCTTTGACATCAATATGTATACGCCGATCTTCGTGATGAGCCGCATTACGGGCTGGGCGGCCCACGTTCTGGAACAGAATGGTAGCAATAGCCTTATCCGGCCGCTCAGCGCTTACGGTGGGGTGAAGCAACGCAAAGTGAAACCGATCTCGAAGCGAAAATAGTTCAAGGGTTTTTCGGTTCTTGGCGTTCCCGCTGTTCGATACGTCCCCGGCGCATCAGGTAGATCGCAGAGGCGATAATCACGATAGTGCCTGCAATGGACCAGGGGTCAGGCAATTCGTTAAAGATCAAGTATCCCAATAGCGCAGCAACGGGCAGGCGCATAAAATCGAACGGCGCGACGATGCCGACTTCGCCGGCGTCGTATGCGCGGGCTAGAAAATCCTGACCGACGGCGCCTAAAACACCTGCCAGCACTAGCCATCCTGTTTGGGTTAGCGTCGGCGTTTCCCAGGTCAAGACGGCCCCGGGTAGCATGATCAGCGTCCCAAAAAACATGAAGTAGAATACGATACGGGTCGGCGGTTCGGTTGACGATAAGTTTTTCATGGAGATCATGGCACAGGAAGTTAGGACAGCGCTGAGAAGTGCAAGGAGCATAGCCACTTCGATACCACCCTGGGGTTTGACGATCATTAAAACGCCAGAGAAACCGACCAAGGTTGCCGCGACCCTGCGGCCCCGTATTACCTCATTCAAGACGATCGCGCCGATCAGGATTGACCAGAACGGCGATGTAAACGCCAAAACCATGACATCTGCTAGGATTAGATGCTCTAAAGCAAAAATAACGCAGACGAATGCTGTAATGCCAAAAAATGCGCGAATAAAATGTAGGCCGTGACGCTGGGTGCGGAGGCCGGCGCTTCCGTTCCTGACCAGCCAGGGGGTTAACATGCACAACGCGAAAAAGGTTCGTGCCAGCGCGACCACAAAAATGGGGACCTCTGTCGACATTTGCTTCACGATGGCAAACATTACGGTCAGCGTTGTCACAGCTGCTAACATCCAAAGTATACCTCGGACATTGTCCAACTTAGGCTTGTACGCGCCGGGGGCGTTCAAATGCTGTTCTTTCCAAGTATGCTTTGTCAGAGATTAGGTCTCTTGTGCGTAACAGACCGTCGCAATGCATTCAATCAGATCAGTGCATGGCCCTGTTGCGGAATCGGTCGAGCTGTTAAATCCTAATCAGTGTTGGCGACAACCGCAGGGTGTTTTTTCGTTGAATATTCTTTTCATCACAGCGACACGAATTGGAGATGCGGTTCTGTCCACCGGCGTTATCTCGGATTTGGCCAGCCATTTTCCCGATGCACGGCTCACAATTGCCTGCGGGGTACCGGCGGCACCGTTATTTGAAACGGTGCCGAACCTCGACCGGTTAATCGTTACCGAGAAGATGCCACTTCACGGCCATTGGCTGAGGCTCTGGCTTGCAGCCGCGGCAACCCGCTGGGATGTTGTATGTGACCTGCGGGGTTCGGCTCTCTCTAGGTTTATCTTCGCGCGACGCCGCATCGTTGGGACCTATCGCGACGAGAGCATCCATAGGGTGGAGGAACTGGGCCAGCTAATGGGAATATCGCCGCCTCCAACTCCTAGGCTCTGGCTTTCTGATGCGGATCGCGCGGCCGCCCAATCCTTGATGCCGGATACCGAGCACGTGTTAGCGATCGGGCCGACCGCGAATTGGGGTGGCAAGCAGTGGTCGCCCAAGCGCTTTGCGGCGCTTGCGGAGCGAGCTACTGCGCCGGGCGGTATTTTGCCGGGAGCACACGTCGCCGTTCTTGGTAGTCTGTCTGAACGCGACATGGCCCAGACAATGCTGGACGCTCTACCGGAGGAACGGTTGCTCGATCTTATGGGTCAGCCACTTAGAATCTCGGCTGCCTGCATTGAACGTTCGGCCCTTTACGGCGGTAATGATTCAGGCCTTATGCACATAGCGGCAGCGGTCGGGACACCCACCCTAGGATTATTCGGACCGTCTTCCGAAATCCGATATGGGCCCTGGGGAAATCATTGTGCTGCGGTTCGGACGCCTGAGGCTTTCAAGGACATTGTCATGGCCCACGGTTTCGACCATACCAGTCAACGGTCGTTGATGGAAAGTTTGACAGTGGAAGCTGTATATATGGCACTTGAAAAACTTTACATAAGCGTAAAATCTGAACCCGAGAGGGAAGCCTAGTGCCCCCCCAGCCTACCGCCGTGGAGCAACGACGGGAAAACCGTCGCGAAGAAATCGTTAAGGCTGCCCAGGAACTTTTCTTGAGGTTAGGCTACTCGAATACTTCGCTAGACGACATAGCCCGTGCCGTCGGGATCAAACGAGAGGGGCTGTATTATTATTTTCCCAACCGAACTCAGATCCTGATTGAGATCATTAAGCCGCTCGGCCTTCAGCTTCGCGATCGGGTAAAGGAAATTCAGGAAAGCGATTTGCCGCCGAATGAAAAAATGCGGCTGACGGTCGAAAATCATCTTATGAGATTTGAAAACCGATTTGCAGAGTCTCAGATAACACTGCGTGACGACTACTTTTCCGAAAACGAAGATGTACTCTCGGAGATGCGGCCGATTTGGGATGATTACGAACGTCTTTGGGTCAAAATCATTGAAGAAGGTCAGGAAAAGGGCGTGTTTGATGAAGCCCTTGATCCGCGTATCGCCCATCTCGGCATACTTGGGCTCTGCAATTGGGCGGCCCGCTGGTATAAACCCGGCAAATCTATGCCGGTGCCTAAGCTTATAGAGATGTATAATAGAATGGTTCTACGCAGTCTCGGGGCGGGGTAGGGCATTTCCTAGGCCTTGCCTTTATTGACCCCAAATTGATGTTGAACCCGCTGTCGGTCTATGCGGCAAGGGCTTCCTGTGGCGGCGTGAAATTCTGGTTTTGCGCTGTCGCGACAGCTTCATATGTCAGCTTACCGGCATGAATATTCATACCTTCCATGAGGTGGGGATCCGCTGAAAGAGCCTCCTTCACACCCTTTCTCGCTATCCTCAGGGCGAAAGGAAGGGTGGCGTTGTTTAGTGCGAAGGTTGATGTACGGGCAACGGCTCCTGGCATGTTGGCGACGCAATAGTGCACTACATCGTCTATTACGTAGGTAGGGTCGTCATGGGTTGTTGGACGGCTGGTTTCAAAGCAACCACCCTGATCAATGGCAACGTCAACAATGACCGCGCCGCGTTTCATTTTTTGAACCATGTCTGCGGTCACTAGTTTCGGCGCTTCGGCGCCAGGGACAAGGACCGCTCCGATAACCAAGTCAGCGCTCAAAACTTCTTCCTCAATGTTCGTTTGATTAGAGAACCGGGTCGTGATCAAACTTTTGTAGTGTGCATCGACCTCTGCGAGACGCCGGAGGTCGCGGTCAATGAGTGTCACTTGACCTCCCATACCTGTCGCAACAAGTATTGCATTTCCACCGACGACGCCGCCGCCTATCACCACAACTTTTCCCGGCGTCACCCCTGGAACGCCGCCCAACAAGACGCCGCGGCCACCGTGCGAGATCTCGAGACACGTTGCTCCCGCCTGGACCGCCATGCGGCCAGCAACTTCGCTCATTGGTGCGAGCAGCGGAAGACCACCGCGGCTATCGGTAACCGTTTCATATGCGATCGCGGTGCAACCGCTATCGAGCAAGCCTTGTGTCAGGGATATGTTGGGGGCGAGGTGCAGATATGTGAACAGGATCTGCCCATCACGAAGCATACCAACTTCTATGGGTAGAGGTTCCTTTACCTTTACTATCATGTCTGAGGAAGAAAAAACGTCGGAGGCACTGTCGACGATTTTTGCTCCTACGGCCTCATAATCCGTATTATCGAAGCCAATGGCGTGACCGGCATTTTTCTCTACGATTACGTCGTTGCCGTCCATAATCGCCTCACGCGCGCTCGCGGGCGTCATACCAACGCGGTTTTCATATGATTTGATTTCCTTAGGGATCCCTATCAGCATTTCCTATTCCCTTGAGCCTCACAGGTGTTTCAAAAGGTTTGTAACCTTCTTTTTCGCATATCTAAACGATATTTTACATCAGTGTAAAATAAGTTGTGAAATATCGGTTCTACGATAGAGTGCCGAGCAACGTCTTTAACAGTAAAGGGGATAACCGCATGCGGGCAATCGTCGCCAAACAGCTTGGACCGCCTGAGGAGCTCGTCATCGAAGAGCTGGAATCTTTGAGCCCGGGACCCGGTCAGGTTGTCGTTGATAATAAAGCCGCCGCGATAAATTTTCCCGATCTTCTAGTGATGGAGGGGAAGTATCAGTTCAGGCCGCCATTGCCATTTTCACCGGGCAAGGAAGGCGCGGGTTTAATCAAGGCTGTGGGTGAAGGGGTTACGCACCTGAAACAAGGTGACCGAGTAATGGTGCAGGTTGAATATGGTACATATGCGCAGGAAGTACTCGCTGATGAATCGCAGTGCTATCCGGTGCCGGATGATGTCTCATTCGAAGAGGCGGCAGCGATCGGTATTGCTTATCAGACAGCGCATTTTGCGCTTGCGGCTCGTGCAAATGTGAAGGAGGGCGACAAAGTGCTCGTTACGGGCGCATCCGGCAGCGTCGGTCTCGCGGCGATGCAACTGGCAAAAGCGTGGGACTGCGAAGTTATAGCCGGATTGACGACAATGTCGAAAGCCGATCTTGTCCGCGAAAATGGTGCCGATCACGTCATCGATGTTTCAGCGTCAGATGTGCGGGACACTATTCGCGACGACGTGAAAAACATTACTGGTGGTGGTGTTGATATCGTGATCGAGATCGTCGGGGGCGATGTTTTCGATGGTTCTGTCCGTGCACTGAATTTTGCCGGTAGCCTTGTGGTAGTTGGTTTTACCGGAGGGAAAATTCCGAACTTTAAGGTAAATTACGCGCTGTTGAAAAATATCTCTGTGAGCGGTGTGAATTGGGCCGAGTATCGCGACCGTGACCCTGATTGGGTGCAGCGTGTGCAGGCCGAACTATTCGACATGATCGCCGGGGGCCAAATCAAAGTGCCTGTTCAGGCAGTGTTTCCTATGGATGACTTTGTCGAGGCGTGCCGGATTATTACCGACCGTAAGGTGAAGGGGAAAGTCGTGATCAGGATGGATAACTAAGAGTTTTAGGCTAACTCGACGACCATTCTGAGACGATATCGTCGTATTCTGGGCGTCCGCGGTCCTTCAGTTCGGACGTCCCACTGCCCAGATAAAGAAAACCCGCAATTTCGTCATCGGTTCCGGCACCGATTGCCTGCTTGACGTCGGCGTCGTAGGCGTACCACTCGGTCAGCCATTGTGCCGCATATCCCATGGATTGGGCCGCGATCAGCATCGTCTGGCAGGCGGCGCCCGATGATAATACCTGTTCCCACTCCGGGATCTTATGTTGTCTCTGTATTTTTGAGACCACAGCAATGACCACAGGCGAACGTGACAGGCGTTCCTGCTCTATTTCCACTTCTTCCTCGATGGCGTCGGGCTTTTTTTTCTTAAACGCTGTTGCGATTACGTCACCCAGTTTTGCGCGCGCGTCGCCGCGTATAACGATGAAGCGCCAAGGGGTCAGCCGACCATGATCTGGAACACGCATGCCTGCTTCCATTATTTTTCGAAGATCTTCATCGCCGGGACCCGGACCGTCCATCATCCGCGCCACGGTGGACCGACGCGTTATAAGGAAATCGATAGTTGCGCTGTCGAGGTTGTTCAGGTCGGACATGATCGATCTTTCATCTCTGGTTGCGTCAATTGATACCATCCTTTTCCGCGCGTTCACGTTCCATCTGCCGGAGCGCCCCACGCTGAATTTTACCAGTCGCGGTCAGTGGTAAGTCTTTAACGAACTCCACAGACCGAGGGTATTTGAACGCAGATATCTGCGATTTTACGAAATCCTGCAACTCCACGATGGTTTCGTCATCCATCCTGACGTCTTCCTTGGGGATTATGAAGGCTTTGACGATCTGACCTCGGTCCTTGTCAGGTGCGCCGACGACCGCCGCTTCATGAACTTTGGGGTGCTCCAAGAGAACCGCTTCGACCTCTAAACCTGAGACGTTGTAACCGCCGGTGAGGATCATGTCGTCGGTTCGGGCCTCATAATAGAAGTAGCCGTCTTCGTCGACACGGCAGAGATCGCCGGATTTATTCCATCCGTCCTCGATGTAGGCCTTTTGTTTTTCGATATCGTCTAGGTACCGACAACCGTTGGGCCCCTTGACAATCATCAGGCCAGTTTCACCCGGTGCAACATCTTGGAAGTTCTCGTCTACCACCCGAACCTGGAAACCCGGGACGGCCTTGCCGATAGCCCCCGGTTTTATCTCGTCGCCACTAGCGGAGATGAAGATGTGTAGCAATTCGGAGATACCGAGACCATTGATCATCTCGACGCCAGTTATTTCTTTCCACTCATTGAAAATCGCGGGCAGCAGCGGCTCACCGCCGCCAACGCATTCGCGTAAGCTCGACAGGTCATAGTCGCGCGCCTTATCAAGCATCAGCTTGTAGCCCGATGGTGTGGAAAAACAGATTGTCGCCTTATACTTTTCGATTGTCTGTAAGACGGCCTCCGGCGTACCGCGTTCGAGGAGGACCGCCGTTGCACCGAAACGAAAGGTATCAGCAATAAAAGCGCAGAGGCCGTATAGAAATGCAATCTGGGGGCTGCCGCAGACAATATCACCGGGCCGGATCCTCACGACATGACCAATAAAACAATCTGCCGCAGCGAGAATATCTCGGTGAAAATGTAATGTTCCCTTGGGGGTTCCGGTCGATCCTGACGTAAATCCGATGATGGCGGGGTCGTCGGCAGCGGTATCGACATTTTCGAACTTGTCCGACTTCTCCTCCATTGCCCTTTCGAGCGCATCTTTCTCTTCGGCACCGAAGTACAGGATATGTTCTAAATTGGAGGCTTCTTCCTTAGCCTTGTCGATATCCTCCGCTAGATTGTCGTGGGAAATTGCTAAACGTACTTTGGCTTTGCCAATCATATAGACCAGTTCGCGTTCGCGCAGAACGGGCATGGTGGTGATCGCGATACCGCCAGCCTTCAGGACGGCAAGCCAAGACGCGATGAGCATCGGATGGTTGCCGCTCCGGATGAGCACTCTTTCTCCCGGCACAAAGCCGTAATCTTCAACCAGCACATTTGCAATGCGGTTTGCGCGGTGCATTAGATCTCTATAGGTCCAAGTGTCGTCAGCGAAAATAAGCGCCGGAGTATCCGCGTAGCCGGCTGCTACCTGCTGGTCGATCAGAACATCTGCAACGTTGAACCGAGATGGATAATCAGACAGTTCCGGCAAAACTGAATAATCCATCTCCGGCCAGAGGTCTGAGCTTGGCATATTGTCGCGGATAAATGTGTCGAGATGGGAAGTAGGTTCTGTCATTCGGCCTCAGCTTTATTGTCTCGAATTTATAATGTGAAACGACACCGGGCTAGTGGTTTTCATCTATGTATACCAGACAAAACCCAGTAGTTTTCTGGCGGCCCAAAATCCGGATTTTACGCTAGTGTAAAATTTCCTTGGAATCAAGCGGTACGACTGCTACATCGGACACTCCGCTCCGCCCGCCAAATCTGTTGGAGGCCGTTTTGAAAGATCTTGTGCAGTTAGAACTGATCCGAGAGTCGATGATCGCCGTAGTGAATGAGATGCGCGCGAACATTATCCATTCGTCGTATGCCCCGATCATTTACGAAGGGCATGATTTTTCTTGCGCATTAATGTCGGCGGACGGTCGTCAGGTTGCGCAGGGGCTAGCGGATCATCCAATACATATCTTTGCAGTACCCTATTCGACGCAACAGGTGGTGGCTACGTTCAGGGACGATATTAACGAAGGTGACTTGTTCCTCCACAACGACCCCTATACCGGTGGGACACACCTCAATGATGTACTGATCCTGCAGCCGGTGTTTTTCGACGGTAAACTCGGCATGTTTGCGGCGATGCGGTGCCACTGGAATGACGTTGGAGGTATGACGCCGGGTAGTCTGTCCGGGCGGGTCAACGAAATTATCCAAGAGGGTATCCGAATAGAGCCGACAAAGATCTGCGATCGCGGCGTGCTCAACGAGCCGTTCATGAACCTGCTTTTTAACAATATGCGGGCTCGCTCCGAGCGACTGGGAGATTTCAACGCGATGCTAGGGACAGGGCGTAAGGCAGAAGAGCACCTCCAACGCCTGTACAACAGATTCGGCGAAGGACTTCTGAGCGGCATCGAGGAGCTGATTGAACGTTCAGAACGCCAATTGAGATCGAAGATTTCGGAACGTCCCGACGGGGATTACTTTGCCGAAGGATACATAGAAAGCGACGGAACCAACCCCGACCCCTTGGTGGTCAAGCTCAAACTGACGGTAAAGGCGGACGAAATTATAGCCGACTTCACCGGCACCTCACTACAGACCAACGGTCCGACGAATTGTGGCCCCGCGATGGCCCTGAATGCGGTTGGGACAATTGTAAAATCCTTTCTCGATCCAAAAACACCGATAAATCAGGGATCTTTCAACCCAATTACGGTGATTTCGGAAGAGGGGACCTTTATCAACGCACGTAATGATGCACCCTGCGGCGGTATGGCGGAATGTAAATTTCTAATCGACTCTGTCGTCGCGTCGGCCATGGGTAAGGTCGCGCCGGAGATGACAGTCGGCGATCTTAAGGGCGGGGCCAATCATGTCATCATCTCCGGCTCGGGTGGAGATGGCAGAAACTACATTCATTATGAATGGCCGGCTGGTGGCACGGGGGCATCAGACGGTATCGACGGATCGAATGCGGTGCGCAGCTTTAACGAAGGTGACTTCAACTCAATCCAGTCGGTGGAGACGGTAGAGGCTCAGTTTCCATTGCGTGTCGAACGCTGCGAGATTCGTGAGGGTATGTGCGGAGACGGAGAATTCAGAGGGGGGTTTGGGCTACGGCGTGATGTTCGGGTTTTGTCGGGCCGCGGTGCTCTTTCTGTTATTTCCGAGAAAAATGTCATACCACCCTATGGTGTTGAAGGGGCCTCGAATGGTGCCGCAAATAGTTTCACCGTTATTCGCGACGGGGAAGTCCTGCAGCCATCAGATATGCCGGGTAAGATATCCGGTTTTGCGCTTCGCCCTGGTGATATCGTGTGCGAGGAGACGGCAGGCGGCGGCGGCTACGGTGACCCGTTAAATCGTGATCCGGAGAGAGTTCTGGCCGATGTCGCAGAACACTATCTGTCGGAGGCTGATGCCGATGCGCGCTTTGGTGTCGTGATCCGCGATAGATCGGTCGATGCTGCCGCGACGCAGGCCCGACGCGGGGAGATAGAGGATGAGCGGCTTGTGGTGACGTTGAGACTGTCTGACGAGGAAATGATGGATGGGCCGCGTCGGCAATTCTCTATTTCGCAGGTACTGGCCGGGAAACTGGGTGTTTCCGAGGGTCATTTGGTGGAACTGGTTACTGGCAGGGGGGCTCCGATCCGGGCATGGGCCAGTATTTCTGGATACGACGAGGACGAGGCCGTCGCCATCAGTTCTACGAGTATGGATATCATGGACGCGGCGCCTGGCGACCGGGTGCGCATCCGTGCCACGATTTCTAGACCGGCAACGGCGGCGTGAGTATATAAAATGTCTGAGCAAAAATTTATCATTGGCATCGATGTCGGGGGTACTTTCACCGATTTGCTGTGTTTGAACACAAATTCCCAGGAACTTCTCTCCGAAAAAGTGCCTTCCATCCCGGGGCGGCAGTGGGAAGGCGTTTTGAGCGCGCTAGAAAAATTGGGTATCGATTATGCTGAAATACGTGCATTTGTGCACGGCACTACAATTGCCACGAACGCTCTGCTCGAGCGCAAAGGCGCCAAGACGGGTCTTGTCACCACTGAAGGTTTCCGGGATACGTTAGAAATCGGCCGTACGCGACGGCTTATCGGCGGGCTCTTTGATATCAAGTTCGTCCGACCAAAGCCATTGGTGACACGAGATTTGCGGATCGAGGTGAAAGAGCGCGTAGCGGCCGATGGCGAAATACTGAAATCTACCGATAACATCGACTTTACTCCGATCATGGATCGTTTCCGTGAACACGGCGTTGAGTCAGTCGCTATTGCGTTTATGAACGCCTATCGAAACGGTACTAACGAAAATGCGGCACTTGAAAAACTGGAGGCAGTGGCTGGCGATATTCCGGTCTGCGCGTCGACGGGTGTGGTTCCTGAAAAAGGTGAGTTCGAGCGATTTTCTACATGTGTTCTGAATGCCTACCTAACTCCCGTTATTTCCGGGTATCTCGAGACCTTGGCCCGTGAACTCGAGGAGCAGGGGATCTCGGCACCAGTAAATGTCATGGGGTCCAATGGCGGTGTGATGACGCTGGACCAGGCGGCAAAATTCGCGGCGGGAACATTCTTGTCAGGGCCTGTCGGGGGCGCCGGAGGTGCGGTACGCATCTGCGAGATGGCCGGTGCCGAGGACTGCATTACCTTCGACATGGGGGGGACCAGCACGGATGTATCGCTGATTCATCAGTTGACCCCGCGGATCAGTCACTCGAATCAAATCGATGCATATCCACTCCAAGTGCCTCAACTCGACATCCATACCATCGGTGCCGGCGGTGGTTCGATCGCTTGGGTCCAGCCCGACGGTACTCTGGAGGTGGGGCCGCAAAGTGCTGGCGCGATGCCCGGACCGGCGTGTTACCAACGAGGCGGTACAGAGCCGACGATTTCGGATGCCAATCTAATGCTTGGCCGGTTGCCCACGGATCGAACGTTGGCCGGAGGTTTGCAGCTTTCGAAGAAATTATCGGAAAAATCATTCGAGGACCTTTCGGCGAAGCTAGGAAAAGATGCGGGCTCGCCAGTTCAACTGGCCGATGGCGTT
>JAYYZV010000163.1:0-17269 GCA_036339975.1 Pseudomonadota bacterium
CTAACGTTCATTGCTACGAGACACTGATGGCGGCTGAGAACGGCGACTACGAATGGCCGCAGTTCGACGAAAATACGGCGTCTTCCATGTGTTACAGCTCCGGCACGACGGGGAATCCTAAGGGGGTGCTGTATTCGCACCGCTCAACAGTGCTCCACGCCTGGGCGGCGATGACGCCAGACATGCTTAATATCTCGGCCGCCGACGCCGTAATGCCTGTGGTCCCGATGTTCCACGTAAATGCTTGGGGAATCCCCTACGCTGCCCCGATGGCTGGCGCCAAGTTGGTGATGCCGGGCGCGGCGATGGACGGCAAGAGTATCCACCAGATGATAGAAGATGAGGGCGTGACCATTTCAGCCGGCGTGCCTACGGTGTGGCTCGGTCTACTCGAGTACCTCGACCGCAGCGGTAAGACGGTAGAAACATTCAGGCACTGTGTGATCGGCGGTTCTGCGGCTCCGCGCGCCATGAGCGTTGACATGGAGGAGAAATACGGTGTTCAAGTGCTCCACGCTTGGGGCATGACCGAAATGTCTCCCCTCGGTACCGTCAACTGGCCAAAGTTCGGTATGGAGGGGGAATCCGACGAAGCACGTTATGACCGACAAGTGAAGCAGGGCCGTCCGTGCTACGGCGTCGATATGAAGATCGTCAACGATGCAAATGACTACCTGCCGGAGGACGGCGAAGCGTTCGGCGAGCTGAAAGTGCGAGGTTTTTGGGTCTGCAGCGAATACTATCGTGCCGATGGAAACAGCCACGATTCGGAAGGCTGGTTCTCTACCGGGGACGTCGCCACTATCGACGCGGAGGGTTACATGCACGTCACCGACCGGTCCAAAGACGTAATCAAGTCCGGCGGAGAATGGATAAGTTCCATCGAGCTGGAAAACATCGCGGTCGGCCATCCCGAAGTGTTTGAGGCCGCCGTCATCGGCATCCCCCACCCCAAGTGGGATGAACGTCCGCTGCTAGTCGTTGTTCGAACCGGTGACGGCGGCGTGTCGGCGGAAAACCTCCTAGAGTTCTATACGGGCAAGGTCGCTAAATGGTGGATCCCGGACGATGTCGCCTTTGTTGACGAACTTCCCCACACCGCAACTGGCAAGCTACTGAAAATGGAGCTGCGAAAGAAATTTCGAGACTACAAGCTACCGACTGCGTAGCTCAAAATCCACATACACTAATTTTTGCCGCTCCGGTCTATCACCCCCTGTAAACGACTGAAATCGGTTGTGGTCGTTAGTCTCTGGTTCGGTCCTGACGTGGGCGACCGGCCTCCCGCAACCGGGTATCATTGCATGGCCGTGGCCCACCGGCGCCTTCCGTGTTCTGAGCCCATTGTCTGGGCTTTATAGTGGTACTTGTCCACGAGCAAGACGTGCAGAAAGAAATCTCTGACTCCGCTGTGCACTCTACTGGAGTTCGATTTTTATCCCTTCCCCGCTTCCACATCTGCGAGAAAATTACCCAGTACCGTGTTAAACAATTCTGGCTCCTCGAGGTTCAGTACGTGGCCGGTATTAGGCATCACGAACAAGCGTGATCCCTCGATAAGGTTTTTCATGAAAAGGCTGGGCTCTAGACAGCGCGCGTCGTCGTCACCGGTCACGATCATTGCCGGAACCCGAATGGCGCGAATTTTTTCTTCCAAGTCCCACAGACCGGGGCGCGATGCCTGCACGCCGCGCTGGGTTAGAGCTGACCCAGTATCTGAGTGTTCCTGCAGCCGGGCGATGAAGTTAGCCCACCCGCGTGGGTCTTTCATCTTGAAGGTCAGTCGGCCGGGGACAGTCACGTATTCCTCCGCAAACTCGGCCGCGCCCCTTGTCTCGAAGTTCTCGGCTACGGACAGCGAGAGGGCCCGAAATTCCTCGCGCGTGTTTGGTTCTGACCCGTAGCCGCAGCCGCAGATTGTCAGCGATAGCGCCCGATCTGCATGCGTCATGCCAAAATGTAACGTCGCGAACCCGCCCATCGATAGGCCGACAATATGTGCCTTCTGGATGCCGAGATGGTCGAGCACCGCTAACGCGTCGGTGCGGGCTATATCCTGCGAATAGCTGGCTTCGTCTTTTGGTATATCCGAGCCTGGATAGCCGCGCGCCGAATAGACAATACAGCGCCGCCGTCGACTAAAATGGCCAACCTGTGGCTCCCAGGCCCGCCAGTCGCCGGCAAATTCGTGGATGAACAGGATCGGCGGCCCGTCGCCCGTTTCCTCGAAATAAAGTTTTACCCCGTCAGAAGCGGTTGCATGTGGCATGGCTTTCTCCTATTGCGGTTCAGATCTTCCGCTAACCGCTCGTCCCGGGGGTGTTCAGGAATGGGGGAGTGTTGGTGCCGCGTCTGATCAATCAGTTGCAATTATGCTCATTTGTCTAACTCCCCGCCATAGTGGTTGCGTACGGACGTTGCGGATGGATAATAGCTGGCCACACCATTTTGCGGATTTCTCATGACGAAAATCTTGGTCACCGGTGGCGCCGGTTACATCGGCAGCCATACATGCAAGGCGCTCGCTGCAGCTGGGATGGACCCGGTGGTATTTGACAATCTGGTGAGTGGTAATGACTGGGCGGTTAAATGGGGGAGACTAGAAACTGGCGACCTTCTCGACCGAGATCGTATCATGGAGGTTGTGCAGCACGTGTGCCCCGATGGCGTCATTCATTTCGCCAGCTCTGCCTATGTTGGGGAATCCGTTGCCGATCCCGCGAAGTACTGGCGAAACAATGTTACTGGCGCGATCAATCTGTTAGATGCCCTGATCCAGGCTGATTCACCGCCGATGGTGTTTTCAAGTAGTTGCACTGTCTACGGCAGAATCGATGCCGACGTAATATCGGAGGCTGTTCCTGTGGCTCCCATCAATCCCTATGGCAATACCAAGCGTACGATTGAAGTCATGTTAGCAGATTACCATGTTGCTACCGGATTGCGTCATATAGTGCTGCGATATTTTAATGCTGCTGGCTGCGACGCCGCCGGTGAGATCGGAGGGGCCCATGATCCCGAAACGCGTTTGATCCCGCTTGCTATCGCCGCTGCTGCGGGCGATCGAGACGCTTTAAAGATATTCGGGACAGACTACCCTACGGCTGACGGCACTTGCGTTCGGGACTATATCCATGTGACCGACCTCGCCAATGCCCATATCAGCGCATTGCGGTACCTGCTTGATGGTGGCACATCCGACGTTTTTAATCTTGGCGCCGGCACCGGCCATTCCGTGTACGAGGTGGTTGATGCCGTTGGCCGCGTTGTCGGCACACCTGTTACCGTGGAAGAAGACGCCCGACGGTTAGGTGACCCGGCACGTCTGGTGGCTGATGCCACGCATGCGCGAGAAGTGCTGGGGTGGACCCCCGTACATTCATCTCTGGACAATATAGTTGCTACTGCATGGCAGTGGTATCAGGCGAGAAGACAGGTCCTGTCGCGCCGTGACAATGGTTTGCGCTGAGCACATGCTAGCACCAAGCTCAATTTTCGTGCTTGGCGGCGCGTCTTCCGGTAAAAGCATCTACGCTGAAGAGTTGGTAGCGCGATTGCCCGGCGCGCCGATCTATCTGGCAACCGCCCAGGCTTTTGACGACGAAATGGTGGACAAGGTCGAGGCTCATCGGCGCCGTCGCGGCGATGACTGGACCACCGTCGAAGAACCCTATGATTTGCCTGAAGCAATTTCCACATACGGTGCGGCGGATACCGTGTTACTTGCCGACTGTCTCACCTTGTGGCTGTTCAACCTGATTTCTGTAGAACGGGATATTGCCGATGAAACCGAGGCTTTAATCAAGGCGATCTCGGGTGTGGAGGGGCGTATTGTTCTAGTATCGAACGAGATCGGACTCGGCTTGGTGCCCGATAATGAGGTCGGGCGGAATTTCCGAAATCTGCATGGTACGCTGAATCAGGCTGTTGCGGCCGCTGCCGACCGCGTGGTGTTCATTGCAGCTGGACTGCCAGTGACCCTAAAAGGGGAAGAGGGTTGACCGGTATCTATCATGGCGGAGATTTGGCGGTGGCGGCGACTGTATTTGGCGACCCGGCGGACGGTTGGCTTGATCTAAGTACTGGCGTCAATCCGCACCCATGGCTCGTTCGGGAAGGCGTGCTCGACGCCCTCCACCAGCTGCCCGACAGCGGTCGTCTGGAGAAGCTGAAGTTAGCTGCAGCGATGGCTTATGGCGTCCAGGATCCAGCTTGCATCGCCTGTGGGCCTGGCAGCCAAGCCCTGATTCAGTGGCTGCCGCGTCTGCACGATGTAGGCCGAGTTGCCGTTGTAACGCCTACCTATGGAGAGCACGCCTTTGCTTGGGGGATGGCAGGTCATGACGTGTTTACGACACAGGTTCTGCCTGAACCAATGGATTGTGACATTGCGGTTATAACGCGGCCCAACAATCCTGATGGCAAGGTAGAAGGTGTCGCCGATATTACCGCTCTTGCCGCTGGGCTGGCAGAAAAGGGAGGGGTGGTCGTCGTAGACGAAGCCTTTGCTGACCTTTATTCGTTGCCGTCGATCGCCACGTGTATCCCGGCTGGAATTATTGCACTCCGCTCCTTCGGGAAGTTCTATGGTTTGCCTGGCCTGCGCCTCGGTTTCTCAGTTTCCGGTCCCGATACAGCGGCGCGGATGGCCACGGCGCTGGGGCCGTGGCCTGTATCTTCTCTGGCTACTGATATTGGCGTCGATGCACTGACCGATTCCGGCTGGCAGTTGGAAACACGCAATCGACTAGAGCGGTCGGCGGTTCGGCTAGATATTTTTTTAACCGGTGTCGGCTTCGATATAGCAGGAGGTACAACTCTGTTTCGTCTCGCCGTTTCCGAACATGCACAGGACATCCATGAAAAGCTTGGCCGGGCAGGTATTTACACGCGCAGGTTTCCCGAAAACCCGACCTGGTTGCGCTTCGGTTTGCCGGGCGCAGAATCGGAGTGGACGCGTCTGGAAGGTGCCCTGACGTCATGACCGTAGGGCCGACCGAATGGTGGCTGGTGCGGCACGCGCCAACCATCAATCCCGACAAAGCCGTCTACGGCGCGCTCGACTTGGACATTCAAATGCCGTCAGCGGAAACGTTCAAGGCGCTGTCTGATGTCCTGCCGGATAGTCCGGTTTGGATGGTTTCCCACTTGTCGCGCACCCGGAAGACACTTGAGGGTATTCTCGCGGCGCGTGGTCACGGAGACGCCGAATATAATGTTGAGGAACGGTTCGGCGAACAAAACTTTGGTGATTGGGAGGGTCGTCCCAGTACGGACGTCTGGGCGGAAATTCGAGAAAACGATAAGTCCTGGCCCGCCGATATACGACCGCCGGGCGGTGAGACTTTTTCCGAAGTTGCCGGCCGAGTGCATGAAGCGGCCCTAGACTGGTCGAAGAAACTGGCCGGTCAGTCGGTCGTCGCCGTGATACACGCCGGCAGTATCCGCGGCTTCCTGTCTGCTGCTATGGGCGGCGCGCCGGTACAGGCGTTGTCTTATTCGGTGGAAACTTTGTCGATTACTCGATGCGACTATATCGACTCCAAAAACTGGCGCGTCAACTTCGTCAACCGACTGGCGGGATAAAAGTAACAGGCTAGAGCTCTACAATGCCGCTGCGGCTGAGGACACTGTAATAGCTCCTGCAATAACCGCGAGGCCAAGAAGTTCTGCTAGCTGCTGAGATGCTCCTAGCACGTCTCCTGTATATCCCCCGAGTTTGCGCTGCGCGAACCACCCTATAAATGCGGCACCTAGCAGCATTGCTATCAAACAGCTCAGCCAGGCGGTGGGTGCGGCCAATAGGCATATTAAGACAGCCAGCAGCAATGCAACGCCCCATACCGACGCCGGTGGGGTTCCCGCGCTCGCGCCTAGACCATCTCCTTTCGCAGGATGAGTGAACGCCATTATCAGGGGTATCATTCCCCGGCTGGAGGCGCTGGTGGCAACCAGCGCCCCCAGTACAAGGCCGGGATCGTTGATCGCGGCAATGGAGGCGGTGCGCGCGCCAATGGTAAGGATCAGCGCGATGGTGCCGTACGCGCCGATTCGGCTGTCCGACATTATTGTGAGCCGGTGTTCGGGGTGCGTACCACCCCATATGCCGTCTGCAAGATCTGACAAACCGTCTTCGTGCAGCCCCCCTGTGGCAATGACCATGGCAATTATGGAGAGCAGCGCCGCGACAAAGACCGGCAGTTCTATAAGGTTGCATAGAACGAAGATTGCGCCCCCTACCGTGGCGACCAGAACCCCGGCAATAGGGAAGGCCCACATGCATTTTGCGAGGGGCCTTTCAGCCGCCTCCGGCCAGCCCGGCGCGGGAAAACGCGTAAGGAAAACGACGCTGGCATATATATCTTTGCGAAGACTCATGTTGGAAGCTGCCATGATGTTACCGAAATGTTATCAGTGTCGGGGGCTGCCCACCCCATCAAATAATTTTTCTCCAATGGAGACCTGATTTTGGACCACGATGACATCGTTCGACAACTCGAAAATATGCCCCCACCGGATAACGTCTCCGCGAAAAAGGCTGTCAACCGCGAGGCCAACCTCACCAAACCCGCTGGATCACTAGGTCGTCTGGAGGAACTCTCTGCCTGGTGCGCCGCCTGGCAAGCTTGTTATCCGCCCCGGATGGAAAACACTCAGATCCTCGTTTTCGCTGGCAACCATGGTGTTGCAGTTCACGGTGTATCGGCGTTTCCGCCTGAGGTCACTCACCAAATGGTGGCCAATTTTGCCGCCGGGGGAGCCGCTATAAACCAGCTGGCTCACTTACATGACGCAGACCTTTGCGTCGTCGATCTCGATCTTGACAGGCCGACAGCCGATTTTACTTCGGCACCGGCTATGTCGGTGGAAGACTTTTCTGCGGCGTTCGGGACTGGATATGAAGCAGTAGATGATGAATCCGATGCTTTGGTCGTGGGTGAAATGGGGATAGGTAATACAACCACCGCTGCTGCTTTGTCCTGCGCGCTTTACGGTGGCGACCCCGCCGAGTGGACCGGCGCGGGCACTGGGCTTGATGCGGCCGGCATCGCGAGGAAGACCGGGGTCGTAGCCGCCGCGATGGATCTACATGGCGAAGACTTCGACAACCCCCTGGAGGCTCTGAGACGGGTTGGTGGGCGAGAAATGGTGGCTATGGCAGGGGCTGTTCTTGCGGCTCGGCACGCGAGGGTACCAGTGATCCTAGACGGGTTTGTCGCGACGGCCGCGGTGTCGGTCCTGGAAAGAGCCGTCCCCGGCTCACTTGATCACACCGTCGCAGGGCATGTGTCCGGCGAGCCGGGACACCGTCTGCTTCTCGAAAAACTCGGTAAGCAGCCGCTACTAGACCTTGGCATGCGCCTAGGTGAGGCGTCTGGCGCGGCGGTGGCGTTGAGCGTTCTTAGGTGTGCTCTGGCGGCGCACAATGGCATGTCTACATTCGAGGATGCGGCCGTCAGCGGCAAGGATTTGGGGATATAGGTATAAGGGGGTGTTAGCTCGCCCCTTTTTCCTCGAAGTGGTTCCACAACGTCCCCGCCATCCAGCCGATGGTGCACCAGAACACCGCGGCTGTCGCCAGCGAGGCCGATACGAAATGTGCGGCGAGTTCCGGCGGTACATTGCCGCCCATGCGCTCCGGCAAAGGAACACCGATCATGTGCGGAAGGGCGATCAGGGCGATTCCGGTCATCGCCCAAGCAGGGCCAGACCGGAAAACCATCAACCATAGGCCGGCTGCGGTAAGGCCGATGCAGAGAAACCACCAGAGCTGACGATCGCCAAGCGCCGCCGCTTTGGCGCCAGGCACTTCCGGCGGCAACCCTAGGGCCGGGGCAAGGCTAATAATGGCAAAACCGGCAACTCCCCATAGAACGCCGCCGCGGCCGTTAATGGGCCTACCCGACAGAGCAAAACACGCCGTTAAAATCAGCGCGAAGCCGATACCGGTCAGTACGTTGGCGAGCGAAGTAAATAATGTCCGTTCTAAGGCGTTGCGAGGTGCCCAGCTTTTGGCTTCCAGATTTTCGATGTCGGTATGCGGACCGTGGGCATGTGCGGGTGTGATTAGTGTCAGTCCATTTTCCAGGGAACCGTTTTTATCTCCGTCCTTATTTTCTAACTCAAAGGATTCGGCATGCAGGATGATAGGGGTTGTGGTGAGGTGTTGCACGATGGACACCGCTAAGCCGCCAAGCACGCCGGCTATCACGGCGGTAAAGAAAATCCGCCTGAACATCTACGGTTACCTAATCAATGACAGGGGAACGCAAACGAATGTCGACTATCATGCGCGGCATTGTGGATAATATTCGAATGCGTGAAGCCGGTGCCGAGTACCAGAAACGCACCGAGCAGAACCGCGAGCACTGCCGATGCCAGAATATCGGAACGCAACCCTGTTTTCACAGTTGTCTGCTGACTCATAACCATCTCCCCACTTCCCTTTGATATTGCCCTTAAGGGCGTGCGGTGACAAGCCCACATGCACATTCTTCAGCTTGTCATGCGCGCGCGGCAAAATAGCCGGCAAAATATTGCGACGCCTGCAAAAGCAAAGACCATCACAGGTCCGGCCGGAAGGTCCTGCACCGTCGATATAGATATGCCGGCGATAACAGCTAAAACACCCGCCATCATCGCAGTAATTTCCTTGCGGCGGCGCATTCGATTTACGGCGAGTGCTGGAAGTATCAAGCTTGCGAAGACAACGTAGACCCCGACGAGCTGCACTGATGCTGTTACGACCAAAGCGAAAATTACAAAGAATCCTAAACCCGTTCGCGCTCCAGAAATCCCGAACCAAATTAAGGCGGCTATAATGTATAGTGGCATAAATGCCGCGATCTGTGACCAAGAGATAAATAGGATCTGACCTGAAAGAATATGCTGGATCTCCTCACCTCCCTGTGGGTGGTTAGCCAACGCTAGAAGAACGGCTGAGGCGGCGAGAACGAAGCAACATCCGATGATCGCTTCCTGTTCAGCCGGTAATGCTCTTTCGACCCAGCGAAAAAAAACAGCGGCGGCAAGGGCCGCGGTACCTGCCACGACCTGAGTCTCGATCCATGACGGTTCGTGCAGCCACAGCGCCGCCAGCACCACGCACAGGCCCGCTATCTGGGCAATTGCTAAGTCTATAAAGATGATCCCCCGTCTCAGGACTTCTATACCCAAAGTGCTGTGGGTCAGGACGACTGCCAATCCTGCGATTGTGGCTGGCAATATGATCTCTAACACCTCAAGATCCGGCATGTGCTCCTTCGAGGAGGCTTATCGTACGCTCAAACATAGTAGATAGTGACCCCGGAGAAGCATTTCGCTCCACCGTATAGGGCAACTCTACCTGCCGGATGCCAGTCTTGGAAGACAGCCAACCAGATCCGTCTGATGGATCGTAGGGGGCTCGCAGAATAGCTCGGACGTTTCGCGAACGAGTAGTGCGAAGAAGACCATTCAGATGGGACACGGTTGGGGGAATCCCGGGCTTGACCTCAAGCGTGGCGATTTCGTCTATCCCTATCCAGTCAAATAAATAGGAAAAGGATTTGTGGTGGGCTATCACCGACATGCCGGCAAGCTTCTTCGCGCGGTCTTCCCACCTGTCCATTGACGCATGCCAGGATTTAGTGAATGCCCTTAACCTGTCTCGGTAATAATTGGCGTTGTCTGGATCCAGAGAACACATGCGCTGGCCCAGTTCTTTGACAATCACTAGGATGTTTTTTGGGTTCAGGTGAACGTGCGGGTTGCCGCCCGGATGCACGTCGCCCATGCTCCGGTCTACCACAGCAGGTTTTTCTAGGACTGATACATGTTCGGCGGCCATGAGATTACCTGCCATTCCCGGTTGAACGCTGGCTCGAGCGCCCCTTTGGAGCAGCAGAGGCAACCAGCCAACCTCTAAATCTGCACCTGAGCAAAACACCAGATCGGCGCGGCGAATACGGGAAATAAGGCTGGGTTTTGCTCGAATGTTGTGAGGGTCTTGACGGGCGTGGGTGGCTGAATAGGCATCAACTTTATCGCCGCCAACTTCCCGGGCGAGTGCCGCCCATTCTGGTTCGCAAGCAAAAATACGCAAATCGGCAGCAGCGGGGGATGACAGAGCCATCCCCCATAGTGCGAAGAATACTACAATAAATGATCTCGTCATTAAACGGACCCTAGAATGGATGCGCGCCGTGCGCACCAAGGCTCATGATGTACTGGAGCAGGAACTGCCTATCGTTGCCCGCGTTGTTTAAATCTTCTGAATTAAACTGCCCGCGAATACGGCCGTATTCGCTGTTAGTCCAGTCAACCATTAGAGAGGCCGTACGGGGGTCGTGTCCCGCAGAGTCAATATCGCTACCTGCAAGTCCGGCTGGTACCTCAGCTGCGTCCAGTTGGGAAAATCGTGCACCGACACGCCAGGCCGGCGACAATTTGTAAACAGCCTGCGCATACCAACCGATAGAGGTTTCGTCGAACGCGACCGGCCCAGACCCGACATTGTAGGTGCCATTTTCGTCGCGTTGGAAGAATTCCGCCTGGAGGATGAGTTCCTGTTCTTTGGCATTACCGGTTGGTGCCCACGTATAACGGATATCGGTAGCGTACAAATACGAATTGCCAACGAATGTCACCGCACCCTCGTTAGTTGTACGACCGTTCACGTCGCTGTACATAGCATAAGCACCAATCCGCCAGCTTTCATCTTCACCAAGATCTCCACCGGTACGCGCAAACGCGGACCAACCGCCCATTCCCGATACCGATCCGCCGGACGGGAAGTCGTCGCCCCGGAAAAGACCTCCGCCGATTTCGAAATATTGATCGGTTGGCATCACGTACGACAATTCCGCCCCATCGTCGTTGAATGCTTTGTTCAAGTAGGCTCTATAGGGGAGGGGCCGGTCTGCGAAATCGTCAGCATGGGCGTGCTGCTCATTTAGGTACCCGAAAGTCCAGAAGGCCCGTCCAAACTTAAGGCGAGCACCGTCCGGCAGCCCGGCGCCGGGAAGGGTCTGAACATACGCCTCTTCGAGCTCTACTTTGTCTTCGCCCTCTTCACGCACGATAGCCGCGGTAAGGCTGCCATAAAATTTATCATCGACGTTGGCGGAAAAGTTCAACTCCGATTCGCCAATCGACAGGCCCTCACTACCCCGTTCACCTTCTTCCCCAATCCCAAAGCCGGCAATTTCCCCCGCGCTTTTTCGTGAAAAGGTTGCCGATTTCCCGTTCAGGACGAGACCGATAGAAGGGTTGAAAGAGTTATCTTTTATGTTGCGCTTTCCAGAGGCGGGAGATGAGGCCTTGGCGCCCTGACTTCTATGCCTTGCTTCGATAGCCTTAATTTTTTTCTCTAGCTCAGCGGTTCTGCGTGCGTAGCTCTCTTTTAAAGCTTTAATTTCCTTCAGAATTGCGCCGGAATCGACTTTGCTTTGCGCCATCACTTCCGTGGACAGGACAAGTCCGAGGGCGAAGGAAACTAACCCCGCCGACCGGAGAAGGGGAATATTCATAACCAGACTCCTCAAGTATCTGTGGTTGTGCTGCACCACCACGGTGCAACAGTACCTAAAACCGTATGTTATAACATACTGTTTTAGGGCCGCGTTATGCAAGCTCTTTGCATACTAAAAATGGGTAGGGTTGGGCAGGTTGTTTAGATATTTAATGAAAACTGGCACCTTGCCCGGTACCCTAGTCTTGAGTACGGTCACAATGCCGATGACACCGGGAACGGGGTAGGATGTCCGTATTCGAGCCCCGGCTGCCCCCGCAACTGTAAACGGTCAGTTCGTCCCCACGGCGCCACGGCGGTGATCAGCTGGAAGGTAGGGACAGGATGAAGACCCGTTAGCCAGGAGACCGGACGCCGGCCGTATCGTCAATTCGCGGACCGGGGTGTGTTCCGCGAAAGGCAGCAGGCGATGCGTGTTTGACTTTTCCGCAGAGGAGGTGGAGGAAACATGAGTGTCGCACGCAAAATTCCCGCCACTGTTGTTACTGGTTTTCTGGGGGCCGGCAAGACTACGTTGATCCGTAACCTAATCGGGCAGGCGAATGGGCGGAAACTGGCGCTGGTAATTAACGAATTCGGCGATTTAGCGGTCGACGGCGAATTGCTAAAAGGTTGCGGTAATCCTGATTGTACCGACGACGATATCTTCGAACTCGCCAATGGCTGTATCTGTTGCACAGTAGCCGATGATTTCCTGCCCACCATCGAGAAAATACTTGATCGAGAAGAGTTACCCGATCACATAGTAATAGAAACCTCAGGTCTCGCCCTACCGAAACCGTTAGTCCAAGCTTTCGGCTGGCCCGAAGTCCGCACCCGCGTGACCGTCGACGGAGTCGTCGCCGTTCTGGACGGTCCGGCTGTTGCCGATGGCCGCTTCGCTGACGATCCCGATAGGGTAGATGCGTTGCGCGCGGCGGACGATGAACTTAACCATGAAAGCCCCTTGCATGAACTTTACGAGGACCAACTGGCATGCGCAGATCTGGTGCTTTTGAACAAGACGGACCTGATGGATGTCAGTGCGGTGAAGACCGTGGCCAATGAAATAGGAAGACGCTTGCGCGATGGAGTCCGTATGGTCAGAACTGCCAACGGTGTAATCGACACCGATGTGCTGCTGGGGATCAATGCGGCGGCCGAGGATGATCTAGAAGCCCGCCCGTCACATCATGAAGTAGATGAAGATCATGATCACGACGATTTCGAAAGCTTCGAGATCGCGGTTGATACGATAGATTCGACGGAGGCCCTTCTCAACCGCCTCATATCGACCATAACCGCCCATAACATTCTGCGGGTAAAGGGATTCGTACACGTACCGGGCAAGGATATGCGCATGATTTTACAGGGCGTCGGTGGGCGTCTGCAGCAATACTTCGACCGCCCATGGGAGGCCGGAGAGGTCCGCGAAACGCGGCTCGTAATCATCGGTCTTACTGGGCTCGATAAGTCCGCCATCGCTGCCGCCTTGGGTGGCGTCGCGAGGGTCTGACATGCATCTTCTTGCGACGACGCCGGGGGTTGTGTCCGACGGCTCGGAGGCAGTTGACCTGGGTCAGACACCGGGTGATATCGTAGTACTTTCCTCAGCAGATACAGAGCTCGCGGCGCTTTCCGCTGCGCAATCTCGCGCCGGCGCCGGCGCTCCATCCCTCCGGCTCGCTAATTTTCTACAGCTAAATCACCCGATGTCAGTAGACGTCTATGTCAATGGTGTTGTGGCGCAGGCGAAGTTAGTGGTAGTCCGGCTGCTCGGCGGGGTAACCTACTGGCCTTATGGCGTGGAGCAGATCGCCTCGGTTTGCCGGCGCAACAGCATTGCGTTTGCCGTCGTACCTGGCGACGACACACCGGATCCAGAGCTTACGCAATACAGCACTGTGGCGTCCGATGATGTTCATCGCTTGTGGCAGTATCTGGTCCATGGTGGGTCTGCGAATGCAGATAATTTTCTGGGTTATGCTGCGCATCTCACCGGGGTTGACGCAGAGTGGGCTGAGCCGGTGCCGCTAATGACTGCCGGTCTCTATTGGCCCGGCTTGCCGGCGGCAGATATGTCGGTGCTGCGCGCGAATTGGAAAAAAGGCGAAGCCGTTGCCGCCGTCATGTTCTACCGGGCGTTGCTTCAGTCAGGTAACACTGAACCGGTCGATGCAATGATCGCCGCGCTGCGGAAACGCGGCCTCAATCCGCTGCCGATCTATCTCCAGAGCCTGAAAGAACCCGTCTCCGCCGGGATCGTAAAACAGACCTTTGGAGATGCATCGCCCGATGTGATCCTGAACGCTACCGGGTTTTCAGTCTCCCGCCCGGGGTTGGAAAAAACCCAAACGCCGCTCGACGACGCTGGCTGTCCGGTGTTGCAGATGGTGTTTGCGGCAACCACGGAGGACGCATGGGCTGACGGCGATACGGGACTGGTTGCTCGCGATCTCGCCATGAACGTGGCTCTGCCGGAGGTCGATGGCCGAGTACTGACCCGAGCTGTGGCGTTCAAGTCCGAATCTAAGTTCGACGATACTACTCAGACCTCTGTCGTCAAACATCTGCCGTCATCCGACCGGGTCGATTTCGCCGCCGATCTCGCTGCTGCCTGGACTAGGCTAGCGCGGACCCCCAATGCCGAGCGTCGCGTCGCCCTGGTGCTTGCTAACTACCCCAACCGGGATGGGCGCATTGGCAATGGAGTTGGATTGGATACGCCCGCTGGCACGATAACTCTGCTCCGTGCCATGGAATCCCATGGCTCTGCAATTGGCGACCTGCCGGAAGATGGAAACGCTTTGGTCGAACGGTTGCTCGACGGTCCAACCAATTCCGGGGTCTCGGCGCGCCGGATAGAGGAGACGATTTCTGTTGCCGATTATCAGGCCTTCTTTTCGGGTTTGTCGCAAACCGTTCGCGACGCCGTGAACGAACGCTGGGGCTCGCCGGAGGCGGACCCATTCTATTTAGCGGACGACGCCCATTGCGGCGTTCTGGCTATTCCCGTGTTCCGCTGCGGCGAAATTGCTATCGGGTTGCAGCCCGCGCGCGGCTATAATATCGATCCGGAAAAATCTTATCACGACCCGGATCTAGTACCGCCGCACAGCTATCTCGCCTTCTATGCATGGATTCGGTTGCAGTTCAGCGCTGACGCCGTAATCCACATGGGAAAGCACGGCAATCTCGAATGGTTGCCGGGCAAGTCACTCGCGTTGTCGGCCAACTGCTTTCCGGAAGCAGCACTCGGCCCGTTGCCAAACATCTATCCATTCATTGTGAATGATCCCGGTGAGGGCACTCAGGCCAAGCGGCGGACGTCCGCCGTTATCGTCGATCACCTGACGCCGCCGCTGGCGCGGGCCGAAACATACGGCCCGCTTGCCGATCTCGAACGGCTGGTGGATGAATATTATGAGGCTGCTGGCCTTGACCCTCGGCGAACTGGGCTGCTGCGAGATAGGATTTTGGAGTTGACGCAATCGTCTGGTCTCGGTCTGGATTGCGGAATTAGCGTGAACGAACCCCCCGAAGAGGCCCTTACCAAGCTCGATAATTATCTCTGCGAACTTAAGGAAATGCAGATTCGCGACGGGCTACATATTTTCGGGATTAGCCCGACTGGTTCCTTGCGTGATGCGCTTCTGGTAGCGCTGGCGCGCTTGCCTCGCGACGGCGGCCATGGCGGCGATGCCTCGTTGATCCGAGCGCTCGCCGAAGACCTGAATCTCAAAGAATTCAATCCGTTGGACTGTCGGCTGGGAGACCTGTGGACCGGGCTCAGGCCAGCCGCGTTGGCTGCCGGCGATGCATGGCGGACTAATGGCGATACGGTTGAGCGTTTGGAGCGCCTTGCACTTGATCTGGTTAGCGGCCGTTCACCGGACGATGCGTGGTCTGCGACCTTGCCCGTACTCGATACGATCCGTAACACGTTAGCGCCCAACGTGGCCGCTTGCGGCCCAGCCGAGATAATGGGCGTACTGTCGGCATTAGACGGAAAATTTGTCAATCCTGGCCCGTCTGGCGCGCCGACTCGGGGTCGCCCCGATGTGTTGCCCACGGGACGCAATTTTTATTCCGTCGATACCCGCTCGGTGCCGACGCCTGCAGCTTGGACCTTGGGCTGGAAGTCGGCAACCTTGTTAATACACCAACACGCTCAGGAACACGGTGAATGGCCGCGACGGATGGCGCTGTCGGCGTGGGGTACGTCTAACATGCGTACCGGAGGGGACGATATTGCACAAGGCCTGGCACTGATGGGAGTGCAACCGAAATGGGATCGCGGGTCGGGCCGCGTTACCGGATTTGAGATCATGCCGCTCGAAGTACTCGACCGCCCCCGTGTAGATGTCACGCTGCGGCTGTCAGGATTTTTCCGCGACGCTTTTCCGCAGCAAATTGATCTTTTCGATAGCGCCGTACGCGCCGTCTCTGAGTTAGATGAACCATTGGACCGGAACCCTCTAGCTGCTCGCGTTGCCGAGGACACTGCTGCACTTATGGCCGATGGAATTGATGAGGATACAGCGCGCCGCCGCGCCGGCCACCGCGTGTTCGGCTCTAAAGCTGGAGCCTACGGGGCGGGGCTCCAGGCGCTGATCGATGAGCGTGGTTGGGATACCGACGCCGACCTGGCCCGCGCCTATATTGCCTGGGGCGGCTACGCCTACGGCGATGGTGCGGAAGGTGAAGCCGAGCACCGTCTGTTCGAACGTCGCCTGAGCGCGGTGGAGGCGGTCGTTCACAATCAGGACAACCGCGAGCATGATCTTCTCGACTCCGACGATTATTACCAGTTCGAAGGCGGATTGACGGCTGCAGTGCGGCATCTATCGGGCGATCAGCCGGCGGTTTGGCATAACGATCATTCGCGCCCTGAAACGCCGAAGATCCGAGCCCTTGAGGACGAGATTGCCCGCGTCGTCCGCGCCCGCGTAGTCAACCCAAAATGGATAGCAGGTGTGATGCGCCACGGCTACAAGGGTGCGTTCGAAATGGCAGCGACTGTCGACTATCTATTTGCCTTTGCCGCCACTGCGCACTGCGTGAAAAACCATCATTTTGATCTGGTGTTTGACGCCTATCTTGGCGATTCGGACGTGCGGGACTTTTTAGAACAGCACAATCCAAATGCTCTTCGCGATATGGCGGACCGTCTTCTAGAAGCGCAGGATCGGGGCCTGTGGCGGCCACGGTTGAACACCGCCTGGACCTATCTGAAAAACCTAAAGGGAGCGGCCTGATGCCCAAAAAACCGCAAACCACAGAAGACTTTCACCTCGCCAACGAAAAATCGAGAAAGCGGAAAGAAGCGCGCGACAAAATGCTGGCGGAAAAGACGGTCGAAAAGGGCTTGCTGATTGTCCACACCGGCAAGGGCAAGGGAAAATCGACGGCGGCATTTGGGCTCGCCGCGCGGGCGGTCGGAAACGGCATGAAGGTCGGTGTCGTCCAGTACGTGAAGGGAAAGTGGGAAACCGGCGAACGAGCCGTGCTGGAACATTTTCCTGATCAGGTAACCATCCTCACCATGGGCGAGGGTTTTACGTGGGAAACCCAGGACAAGGCGCGTGACATCGCGGCGGCGGAAAAGGCATGGGAAGCCTCCAAGGTCATCATCGCCGATCCGTCCTATGACCTCGTCATCCTAGACGAACTCAACATCGTACTGCGCTATGACTATTTGGATCTCGCCGAGGTGTTGGAAGTATTCGCAAAAAAGCGCGATATGCTGCATGTGATAGTGACCGGCCGCAACGCTAA